>JABEUK010000058.1 GCA_013044425.1 Thermoplasmata archaeon
CGGTGGAGGAGGAGCGCTCGCCATCGGTTCTCACCCCAGCCGCACCCGGGGGTCCAGGTAGGCGTACATCACGTCGACAATGATGTTCGCCGCGACCACGAGGAACGTGAAGAGGAGCGTCGCGCCAAAGATGAGCGCAAAGTCCTCCGCGCCGGGGAGCACGGAGTAGGTGAGGATCAGGCCGACGCCGTTCAACTGGAATACGTCCTCGATGATGGGAAAGCCCCCGATGAAGAAGGCGAACGTCAGCCCTAATACGGTGATCGTGACGTTCAGCGAGTTGCGTCCCGCGTGGCGCTTCACCACCGTCGACTCGGGAACTCCCTTCGCGCGGGCGGTCCGGACGAAGTCGAGGTTCATCACCTCGAGCATGCTGTTGCGCACGAACCGCAGGAGGATGGCGATCGTGCCGAAGGCGATCACCATCGCGGGCACGACCAGCCGGAGGATCGAATCGAACGCCAGCCACCAGTCCCCGTGGATCATCGCATCGACCGTGGGAAAGCCGGTCGGGTGGCTGATCACCCCGAGTGTGAGCCAATTGGGGTAACCGAAGTTCGCGGGACTAGCTCCCGGTAACGAACAAGAGCCCGGAGAGAGGACGGAAGGCCAAGATCCGGTTAACTCCGAATACGCCGTCTCCCCGCTCGGGCACCAAGGCGTGTGCACGAGCGTGCTGGTCCCTAAGAGTAGGACAGCGGCGAGCACGAGAAGGGTGGCTAAGAGGAACCCGGGAAAGGCGAACCCGGAGAACGACATCACGCGGGAGGCCTGGTCGATCGGACGGTTGCGGTAGACGGCGGAAAGGTTCCCGAGCGGGATGGCGACTGTCAGGATGATGGCGAGCGACAAGATCGCGAGCTCCAGAGTATACGGCAGGAGCCAGGAGAGCACGGTGGAGACGGGCTGGCCGCGGATGAGGCCGCCCAGGAATGTTTGCTGCTCAGCGCTGTGGTTGGCTACGAGACCCCACTGGAACGTGAAGCTATGATAGATGTAATACCCCCATTGGACGATGATCGGTTGATTGAGCCCTAACTGTGGTGCCAGATTGTCCCAGAGCGGGTTGGCACACGTACCGTTGGCGCCGGGGGTGATATCGCTGCACGGGATCGTCGGGGAGTACGTGTGAATGTTGCCGTGGACTGGGGGCGGTCCGAAGTACGAGTTCAGTTGCTGGACCGGACCGAGCGCGGTGACGAGGATGAAGGTGATCGTCATCACCCCGATGACCACCGGCACGAGGAGGGCGACGCGCCGCACGACGTACACCCACATCCGCATCGGCGTTCGCTCCGTCCCGCGCTACGGGATAGCACCTCGACAGCAGTCCCGGTATTTATGTATTCGAAAAATTCAACCGGTTTGCGAGCTCGGAATTCCTAGTAACGACGGGGAGCGGGATTGCCCACACCCCGATCGACCGTTCTCGACTCCGGCTTCTCCCACCATGAGGCTCGCGCACCGGTCTATCGGGTTCGCGGGCGGGATCGTAGGCGAGGAGAGCGCTTTGGATCGTTTCGTCCGGACCCGAGCTTCCGGGGACTGGGTCCCCTCGATAGGGAGGTGCTCTCCGCCGCGCTCGGAGTCCCCACCAACGGCCACAGCGCCGTGAGATCGAGTTCGATCCAGGCGGCCGGCACGATGACCCGCAGCTCCTCCAGAACGTGCGGATGCAGTTCCCCCATCTGGGCGATCGCAGCGCCTGCAACGTGGATCTCGGAGGCCCTGCCCGCGATAGTTCCCGGAATCACGGCGCTTTCCCGGACCCCCATCACGTCGATCGACCGGAGAAGATATTCTCCGAGGGAGGCGGCCGAGGCGAACCCCGCACCGTCGGCGGCGAGGAGGGCTCCTACGTGGTAGGACGTACGGGCGCCAGTCTCGGCCCGGGCATCGGCTTCGAGCACCGGGCCGAGCTCGCAGGTCCGCTGCGGGTAGCCGTAACGTACGTTCGCGTCCAGCGCCTGCAGCAAGGAGACCAGGAGGTTCGGCCGAAGCGACCCGAACTCCGTGGAGGGCGCGTTCGAGAGGCGGAGCGCGCGGAGACCAGGAAGCCGGTCGATTGACGAGCGGGAGGTGAGTACAGGATGGTATAGAGGCTGGTACCCAAGGCCGAGCAGCAGAGGCAGGAACTTCCTGCGGAAGTGGACCTCCGGGCGACGGCCGCCGAGCGTTCGGCTCGGGGGCACCAAGGCGTCTTCGGGGCCGACCCCCCGCGCGAGCACGACCTCTTCGACCGCGTCGATCGGCCCGAGGAGATCGGACCTCCATGGCGCCGCCTGCATCCGCCAGCCTCCGGGTGCCGTCCGGGCGTTCACCCGAGCCTGCGCCGCGAACCGAACGACCTCTCGATCGGGCAACCGGGTCCCGAGGACCGCATCGAGTAGATCTCGAGGCATCGAGAGGGTGCGCGGGCGGTAGATCGCCCGGCCATCCTGCCGGTACGTCCCGGGCCCGCGCGTGGCGACTGCGGAGACGGAGAACCCGCGCGCCGCGAACACGAGCAGCAAGAGGCTCAGGCTCTCCTGAACGCTCCGCACGCGCGTTCCCGTGGCTTCCAACAGCAGCGTCCGATTCCCGGCGCGGGCCTCCCCGGCACCCCGTGCATTGAGGATGGGGGGGAGGCTCAGGATCGTTCCGTTCGCGTCGCGCAACGTCAGGCAGCGATCGCCGTCGCGTCCGAAGGCGCCGTAACGGGTCGCCAGAGGGTGGCTCCGGAAGAACGTCGCTGCGTCCATCGGGGCTTCTCCGCTGAGCGGTACGAACGACACCTGGGAAAGCGGCTCCAGGGCGTAGCGGATCGGGCCGGAGATCTCGTCGGCGGGGTAGATCCCGAGGCTCGCGGCCGCTCGATCTCGTCCGACGCTCGCGTGAAGGATCTCTTGGAAGCGGATCGCCTCGGCCAACGTACCGGCATCGAGCCCGGACGATGCCGGAGCGGTGACGAGCACTCCCGCGATCCACGGACGCAACTTGCGCACCGACCCATCCGCCTCGATTCGCAGCGCCGGAGCGCGACGAGCGACGGGGAGGGGCGGTAGGCCGGCGGCCGCACCAGTGGCCCCCGCGATGTGGAGGGCGAGGCCTCCTTCCGAGAGGAGGTCGAGCCGGTCGGGCGTGACCGAGATCGTGAGCGCATCGCCGTCCCGCGACTCGATCTCGGCCTTGGAGTGGAACAGGATCTCCTCGAGCTCCGCCTCCGTGGGTTCCCGGGGCAACAGCTCGACGATACGCGAGCGGGAGAGCGTGCTTCGGGGCATGCTACGTCACTCCCCCTTCGAGGTGTCGAAGGTCGTCGTCGAACAGCTCGCGCACGTCGTTGAGGCCGAGGGCGATCATGGCGAGCCGGGCGATCCCGATCCCCCAGGCCGCAACGGGGACCTCGATCCCGAGCGGCCCGAGCACCTCGGGGCGGAACATCCCACCCGGGAAGATCTCGAGCCAGCCGAGCCGGGGGTGGCGAACGTAGCCTTCGATCGACGGTTCGGTGAACGGAAAATAGCTCGGGCGGATCTTCATCTCGCGGATGCCGATCGCCTCCGCACACGCTTGGAAGATCCCGACGAGGTGGCGGATGCTGACGCCCTCCTCGCCGAGGATGCCTTCGCACTGGGTGAATTCGATGTGATGCCGGGCGTCGAGGGCTTCGAACCGGAAGTTCCGGTCGATCGAGAACATCCGGAAGGGAGGTTTCGGGTTCGCGGCCAGGAAGCGGCCACTCACCGCCGTCGTCTGAGAGCGAAGTACGGGATGCGATGCGATGCGAGGATCGTACGCTCCTCCCCACCCCGAGCCGATGGCCCGTCGTGCTCCGGGGAGCGGGCGACCCTCGTGAACCGCGGCCACGCGTGCCGCGAGGCGGGGGGGCGGCGACTTGCCTTCCAGCTGTTCGAGGTAGAGCACGTCGTGGATCGACCGTGCCGGATGGTCTTGGGGCATGAACAACAGATCGGAGTTCCAGAACTCGGTCTCGATGAGGGGCCCTTCGGCCTGCTGAAAGCCGAGGCCGATCAGAACATCTTCGAACTCCTCCAGCCAGGCCGCGTAGGGGTGAGGCCGCGGACCCGTGAGATACGGCACCGGCGCGCGAACGTCGTAGGGGCGGAACGCTCGTCCCTCCCAGCTACGGGCGCGCATCATCTCCGAGGTCAGGGCGCCGATCCGGTCGGTCTCCGCGCCTTCGAGCGAGATCCGTCGGCCCTCTTCGGAAGGGGACCAACGCTTGACCGAGGTGTGCTCCACCCGGACGAGGCCACGGCGTTCGAGCCGCGAGAAGACTTCCGGGTCAACGGGCTCGGATTCCTCGGCCACGGCCCGGAGCGTCGCCTCTTCCGGCAACGCGATCTCGTGCGACGGGGCCTCGGACCGAAGCCGGAACGGCGCTCCATCCGCGAGATACCCGCGGCGTCGGAGCACGCCGATCGCGGCCGAACGCTCCTCCGGCTGAAGGTCTCCTTCCGTCAGGGGCGTCCCGGCGGCGAGCAGGTCGAGCAGGCGACGCTCCGGAAGGCCCACGTCGAGCGTCGCGCGACCACGGGGAG
>JABEUK010000059.1 GCA_013044425.1 Thermoplasmata archaeon
GTACTGGAGTACACTCGGCCAGGCCAACGAATACACACTTCGCGGTAGCAAGGGGATACGGCCAATCGTTATCGGTTGTGTACTCATCGATTCGTGAAATGGCCGCTGGCTCACGGGGTGATCGAATCGGCAATGGTCCCGCCGAGAGACCCTACTTGGAGCGACGGGGTATCCGGCTGCTCAACGCAGACATATTGGCTGTCAACATTGACCCACATTCGATTGATCTGATTGTCACCTGAATGGCGGCGGGTTCTACGCTCTACACCGGTACGGTGGCGGGCTCCTCTCGGAGAAGGTCCGGAAGCTTCAGGCGCCGTAGCCCGTCTTGGATGCGCTTCGTGACGTTCAGATACCACGTGCGGGTCTCCGGGCCCATTCGCACCTGGACCCGCTCGACCCGGCCCAGGTCCTCGAGCAACCGCTCCTGCTCCTCGGCGACCGCATCCTCCCCGATCCCGCCGGCCACCAACCGATACCGCACGGCGCTCGCCAGGCGGAGCGCCAGCATGCAGACGAACAGATACGCCCGAACCCGACGCTCTCGCCGATGCCGCACCGGCTCGAGCTCCACGAACGTCTTCGCAGTGCGGAAGCACTTCTCGACGAAGTCCTTCCCGAGATAGGCCCGGACCACCTCGCGGGCGGAGAGCCGCTCGTCGGTGCAGAGCAGGGCATACTTCCCGTCCTGACGCGCCGCTCGCTTCACCTCCCGGTCCCGATACTCCCAGACGACCCGCGGCGTTCGCTCGCCCCGCTGCACCCGCACCGTCAGGAACTCCCCCCAGTCCCCCACGACCTCTCGGATCGCGGCGTGCAGCTTCGCCTCCGACCACTCGGCTCCCTTCATCGCGAGGGTCGTCAACGCCTCCCCGATGCGCGAGAGCGCCTCGTTCCGCTCGATCCGGTCCGCGACCGCCTTGTCGGCGTTCGTGTAGACGACCACCTCCCGCTCCGACCCCCAGAGCGGCGCTCGCACTTTCACCGCATGGATTCCGCCGGTCTTCGACCGTTTCACAAAGCTCTGGGGGGTCTCGGGGACCTCCGTCGAGTCGAGCAGGGTCCGCACCTCGTTCGAGCTCTTCGCCAGTCCACCGAGCAGATGCCAGCCCATCCCGCGCGCCTCCGTGACGAACCGCTGGCCCATGATTCCCCGATCTACGATCAGGAGCCCCGGGTCGATCTTCGCCGACTGGAGCTGGACGAGCAGGTTCCGCACCGTCCCCTTGCCGTTCCGACTTCCTCGATAGGTGAAGTGGAACAACGGCGACTTGTCGAGGCGGCTCACGACCACCCCGACATTCACCTGGGGTCGGGCCTGATGGTCGGGGTTGTGACCGACCTCGGAGATCGGACACGTCACGCCGAAGAACAGGACGTTGGTGAGGTCGTACGCCACGACCTCCTTCTCCCCCTTCGGAAGCGGGTGGAGCTCCCGCCATCGCGCGGTGAGCGCGATGTCGAGCTCTCGGGTACGATCGATCACCCGAGCGGTCGCTGGCTCGTCATAGCAGATCGTGTCGAGCGCGCCCAGAAAGGCGTCCTTGACGAACGCCTCGTCCGGGAAGTGGGCGAGGAGCGGGAGGTCGGTCGTGGCGGCCCACGGACCGAGCTGGGTCGCACTCTCCGGGTCGAGGACCCGGTTGATCGCCCAGGCGGTGAGATAGGTGCCCGGCGAGGGGAGTTCCGAAGAGGATCTTCGGTCCGCGATTCGGTTGATCGTCTCCCGGAACCGAAGATCCTCGGCCACCTCCCACAAGAGGCGGACCGCCCCGGCTCGGCGAGAATCACCATGGAAGACCCGGTCGAGCTCGCGTCGAGGCACGCCGGGGGTCGCTCCTTCGACTCCGAGATAGCGCACGAATCGGTTGCGGACCTTGCCCTTCACCCGATAGGACTCCCGCTCCTCGAGGTAGACGCGGTCCCCGGTCTTGCGACGGTAGACATAGCTCATGTAGCCCGGTGCCATACGGGCTACTAAGATATAACGACGACGTTCGAACGGTAGCCCTCCCCGAGAGCATCTACGAGGGAAATCGACGCTCAGCTCGGGGCCCCGATGCTCAGGTCATCCTCTGTAGCCCGTAGAATCCGGTGCTGAACAGGTTGTCACATCTCCCCCTTACGGAGTCGACGTCAAGTATGCGTCCTATGACGACTCGATTCCCTATGATGAGTACCTTTCGTTCAGTTCGAGATGGCTCGAGCGCTGCATAGAGTTAGCCAAGCCCGATGGCAGGCTTTGTCTGAACGTTCCGCTAGACAAGAACAAAGGGGGACAACAAAGCGTCTATGCAGATCTCGTGGAAATCGCAAGACGAGCCGGTTGGAAGTACTTCAGCTCAGTCGTATGGAACGAGCAGAATATTTCTCGTCGAACCGCCTGGGGATCGTGGCTGAGTGCCTCGGCGCCATACGTGATCGCACCAGTGGAAATGGTAGGCATCTTCTACAACGAGTCGTGGGAAAAGCGTCGGAGGGGAACCTCCGACATCACGCGCGAGGAGTTCATTGAGTGGACGAATGGAGTGTGGTCCTTCAATGGCGAGTCCCGAGACGTTGGTCATCCTGCAGCTTTTCCTCTAGAACTTCCTCGACGCTGCATCAAGCTGTTTTCTTACACCGAAGACAC
>JABEUK010000060.1 GCA_013044425.1 Thermoplasmata archaeon
CTCGTCACGGCGGGGCGGGCCGCGCTCGTCCCGAGGGCCCCGATCCTCGCGCCGGTCCGGGCGGCCCCCTCCTTCCGCGCGGGGTCCTTCGGCTCGGTCCTCCATGGGACCGCGCGTGGAACCGGTCGATTCGAATCCCGTCATCTCCAGGTACTGGTTGATCGGGATCTTGTTGCGCAGGCACTTCACGAGCTGCTTCTGCGTCAGCTCCTCGACCTCGCTGCCGCGCGGGGCGCGGGCCACGAAATCGAGATCCATGGTCTGCAGCATCTCGCGGAGAATGAGTTCGCCCGCGCGATCTCCGTCCGTGAACGCCGTGACCGTCTTCCCGCGGGAGAGATCCTTCACCGTCTGGGGCACGCTCGTGCCCTCGACGGCGATGACGTTCTTGATGCCGCACTGCAGCAGGTTGAGCACATCCGAGCGACCCTCGACCACGATCAGCGCGTCGGCCTGATCGATGTTCGGGCCGGCCGGGAGATGCTCCGGGCCATACGTCGTGATCTCTTCGACCTGGACGGCCTTACGGACGGCCTCGGTCAGGTCGAGACCGACGCCCTTCGATTCGTCTTGGAGGCGAGAGAGGATCTCCTTCGCCCGCTCCACGACCTTCTGGCGTTTGGAGATGCGAATATCCTCAACGGAGACGACCTCGATCTTGGCCCGGCAGGGCCCGATGCGGTCGACCGTTTCGAGACCCGAGGCGAGGATCGCAGTCTCGACCTGGTCGAGCGAGGAGGCGATGATGATCTCTCCTTCGCTCTTGCCCTTGCGGCTGTCGATGTCGACCTCGATCCGGCCGATGCGGCCGGACTTCTGTAGGTCGCGGAGATCAAGCTCCTCTCCGAGGAGTCCTTCGGTCTGCCCGAACACGGCCCCTACGACGTCGGGTTTGTCGATGACACCCTCGGCGACGATGTGGGCTCGGATCTGGTATTTGGCGGCGCTGGGATCGTTCGTCATTTCTGGTGGTTCTCCGTTTGGCGAAAGGCGAGCTCCCGCATACGGGAGCATCGGCCCGGACGGAAGCTTAGAGGGAACTATCCACGCCGCCGAAACAATCGCGGAGCCTACGACCTGAACCAGGGTGGAGCGTGAGTCGTGATTCCGTGAGACGCGTCGACATGAGGATACTTCCTCGGCTTCCGTCTCCGGGTGCCTTTCGATCATATGGAGCCCGGGTCCCTATTTAAAGGAGGCCTGCGAGGCTGCGAGGTGCATTCCCGCACCCGGTATCAGGGGCGATGCCGCTGGCCAAGCCTCTGCGAAACCGTTCCTTCGGGTCGGGGAGATGCGCGCGGGCTCCTCTCCCGGCACCGCCCCCGCGCGGGGGCGTTTGGCCCTTCCGACGGGAACGAGCACCCCCGAGGTCGTGGCCTGCGAGAGCGCCCCCGAGTTTTTATAACGGGCTCCACTACCACGTATCGGGAGAGTCCTATTCATGCCGCGTGGAAAAGCCCGAAAGGTCGTTCGCGATCCTCGCCCCGAAGTCCCAGTGGAGTCGCAGTTGCCCGACGACGACTTCGTGGGGTCGCTCCGTCAGGAGCTCGCCCGGACCCAGGCCGCGGCCGTCACCAAACCGGCGGAGGATCTCTCGCATCGCGCCGAGTTGAACCGACACCTGCTGCAGGACCTCTGGGAGATCCACAACCAGTTCGAGGAGATCTCCGTGCACCTCACCCTCGAGCCTTCGGCCACGCTGTTCGCAACGTTCGCGGAGTACCCGACCAACTTCTCCTTCAAGGACCATTTCGACTTCGGCTCGGTCAGCACCCTCGAGCTCGCCGACCGCGCCGCGGGATGGGTCGGGTTCTCCCTCCGCTTCTGGTACTACCGGGACGCTGAAGGCAAGGGCCGCCTCCGCGGGATCTTTGAGTGGACGGATGGAGAGTCCTACCACCGTTACTCCGGGTGGATGCGCTCGATGAGCCAGGCGATCCTGTACGACGCGTCCGAGTCCGACGTGGATCTGAAGAGCATCCACAAGGTACTGCGCGACGTCGTCGTCAAGTGGTACGCCGCCCATCTCGAGCGCACCCCAGAAGGGTTCGTCCAGCACCTTCGGCAGAAGTACCCGAAGGGCACTTCGTACGCGAAGGAATCCTACCGGTAGAGCGAGCGGGGGGCGACCGCCCCGGGCGGAATGGTTGAAATAACGCGCCCGCCTAGCACGCCCCGCTCGGCGTCGACCGGTCGGCCACCGGCGCCGTCGCGCGTTCTGAGGATGGCGTGGCGACTACCGACCTGCGCGGGCACCTGGTCGCCTACTTCGAGGGCCAGCACAAGCTCGTGGAGACCGACGCACTGACGTTGCTCCTTACCGATCGCCAGCCGCTCGTCCTCTCCCAGCAGGTCCTCGACCGCTGCGGTACGGGCTCCCCGCTCGTGACCCGGGAGATGGTCGAGCGGACGATCGAGCTCCGACAGGCCTCGCGCAGGGTCGCTCGCGCCGCTCCCTCCTCCGTCGCAACCGAGCTCGCCCCGGGTTCCGGAGCCGCCCCGCCGTTCGTGCTGCTCGCGGAGGGATTCTCTCCGCCGGTTCCAAATCGCGATCCGCTCGAAGCGTACGGCGCGCTCTTCGCGTCGCGTTACCAGATGCTCTCCCGACTCC
>JABEUK010000061.1 GCA_013044425.1 Thermoplasmata archaeon
CGTCCGACGCGCCCCCCCTCCCCGCGTAGAGCGGGGAACTCCCTCGCCTCAGAGGCGCGGGGAGATGAGCAGCGGTTGGATCCGATCCACCGCCACCCCGTAGATCTTCCCGAAGGAGATCCGTCGCAGGTCCGAGCGTTCGAGCTCGGAGAGCAATAGGTAGGTGAAGATGCCCGCGAGCGACAGCGGGTACGTCCGCATCCTCTTCGCCTCGGTGACCGCGCGTTCGCGCTGGAGCACCGCCTCGAAGCCCGTCAGGCTCGCGTGATCGGCGTACTCGGGCAGCCCCTCGGCGAGGGTGGGGAAGCGGGCGGCGAGCCGCTCGACGAGCTCGGGGACGTTGCGGGCCCCGTACGGGTCGGCGGTCGCGGCGGAGGCCATCGTGCCCCCGTCGATGAACCGGCTCATGACCTGGTCGAGCGGGAGGCCCACGTCCTTGCCCTTCAGGAGGAGGAGCGCGTTGCGCACGTCGATCTCGCTCTGGAGGAACATGCGCACGACCCACTCATCGCCCTCGAAGAACTTGGCCGCCTCGAGGACGTCGTGGTAGTACTGGACCGTGAGCGCATGCAGGAGCGGGAAGATGTCGTGGCTGCGCGAGTACTCCTCCACGAGCGGGAGCAGCGCGGCCCCGTAGCCGAACTTCACGAGCTGGTTGGCGATCGCCTCCACGCTCGGTTGGGCGAGCAGGCCGCGGAAGTCGTCCAGCGTGAGCTTCCCCGCGATGAGGCCCGCGGGCGTGTCCCGGCTCGAGACGAGCTCCTGCTCGGTATCACCGATCGATCGGCCCTTCGCCTTGGAGGCGAGGATGAGGCTGATGTTCTCGATGTCCCACCGCCGCAGGTACGCTCCGACGACGGGCCGGCCGGAGAACGGCGTCGCCTCGAAGGCGTGCCGGTTGCGTCGGACGAACGTACGGTTCACCGCGATCTCCAGCAGCGCGATGCCCTGGTGGGTCGCCCGGACCTGATTGAGATCGAAGGAGTACGCCGTCCCGTCGAGCATCTTGACGATCTCGCCGACGTCCTTCGCGGCGAGCATCCGGACGAAGAGGTCCTTCGGCAGGAAGGCCGTGAAGTCCGCCCGCAGGCGGCCGTGGGAGCTCGCGTAGGGATTGGCGCCCATCGTCCGTCCTACGCCAGGAGTTCCCGAACCCGATCCTCGCGCAACCGCAGCAGCTCGTCGAAGGAGAAGTTGAGGCGACGGCTCCCGTCGGGCGTCTCCGCGATCAGCCCACCGATCATCGTACGGGGAGTCGGATCGAACGACGTGCCGGCGATCGAGCGGATGCGCTCCGCGTCCTCCGCGCGACCGGAGATGCGCACGGAGGCGCCGAGCTCCTGGCGGGCGGCGGCGACCATTCGTTCGATGACCTTCGGGTATTCGGGGGAGTTCGTGTACTCTCGCAAGAGCTCCCGCGTCTCTCCGATCGCGTCCGTGAGGCGGGCCTCGCGAGCCTCGTAGAGGCCCTGGCGGGCCTTCAGTTTCGCGGCCGCGAGGCGCTGGGCGCGCTCCCGGGCCGTCTCGATCTGGGTCGCTCGCGCCGCTTCGGAGCGAATCGTTTCCAAGCGCTGGTCGCGCTCGTTCGCGATGCGGGCGGCCTCGGTCTTCGCCTGACCATCGGCCGTCGTGATCTCAAGCTCCGCGCGAGCGCGGATCTCTCCCACGAGGCGTTCGAGGCTCATGGCCGCGGCGCCCTTAGAGGATTCCGAGCAGCAGGATGATCCCCAGGACGAATCCGATGATCCACAGCGTTTCGGGAATCACGAAGAAGAACAGGACCTGGCCGAACTTCTCCGGCTTTTCGGCGATGATGCCCATACCCGCCGCGCCGATCCCGGACTGAGCCATGCCCGTTCCGATCAGTCCGCCTGCGATCGCGATCCCTGCCGCCAGCGTGGCGTACGCATCCACCATTCGAGTCGACCCCGCCGACCACTCCGGGACGGGTATATAACGCGAGCCGCCGTCGGGCCGATTCCTCGCCGGTGACGGGGGAAATCCGAGGGTCGAAACCGCCCCGGCGAACCTCTATCCCGGAGCGTTCGCGATCCGTGTCCGGCGAGCGAGTTCGATCGCCGCGGCCCATGCAACGAATCCCGTGACGTAGGCCGCGAAGCAGACCACGCAGAGCGCATGGATCAGGGCGAGTTCGACGTAGAGGAAGTAGAGCGCGAGCCCGACCCCGGCGGTGGTGAGGGCGAGAAGCCCATAGGCCCCGAGGTTGTCATCCGGTCGACTCTCGGCCAGGGCGTTCACGACCATGATGCCGATGAACCCCCCGATCCCCCATGCGTAGTCCGGGATCCCGAGGGTCGTCGTCTGCCCGCTCAGGTCGACCGCGGCGCAGGAGAAGAACGCATTGTACGAGCAGACCGCTCGCAGCGCGGTGTCGAGGAGCTCGGCGGCGGCGAAGATGGAGATGACCATGCCGACCCCGGCGGAGAGGTAGATGACGGTGCGGAGGGTTCGAGTCTGCATTCCGGCCCTAAGTGATCTGATTCAGGTCGGCCTGGACCGAAGAGGTGGTGGTAGAGGACCAGCCGTATTGGGTCGATAACTGAGAGACCGGAGTCCCCAGAGCGTGGGCAATGAACGCCATAATCCAATACGCTTGGAAGCTCACCTGATTCCATCCCTGCCCGCTCTCATTCGTGACCTGTTGTTGCATCAGGGCCGCGCCATTGTGAGTGGGGGCGGTGCTGGCGTAGCTGAAGCTGGCGAGGTTCCCCGGTGGATTGATCTGTCCCGCATGGACGATCTGACCGTTGATCACCATGAAGGGAATGCCCCCGTTCGAGTACGCCGACACGTACGCCTGTTGGTAACAGTTCGCGGTTCCGGGGAAGGTACCGCCCACGCCCGAGGTATCCTCGGAGACCTGCCAGCTGATCGAAGAGGAGGTGACGACTAGATTCGCGAGGATGACCTCCGGCGTGCCCGGAGAGACATCGGTCAGGCTCGAGAAGCCCGTCTGGACGTTCGTCACGGACGTAGAGAACTGGGTGAGCGCTTTCCATATGGACCAACTCGCCGCCGAACAGAACGGACACCAGGTCGCGCCGTAGAAGTACACGATGGGCTTGCCGCCATCCTGCCACGGGGTCATGGCTCCGCTCTGCCAGGCCGGAACCCCCTGGGAGGGTTGCCCGCTCGCGGACTGGGTGTTCAGGGAGGAGGAGGGAGGCAGGTAGGGGCACCCGTAGATCAGCGAGCCGGCGAGTCCGATCACTCCGGCGATTGCGATGCCTCCGACAATCCCCCAGATGAGGGTTCCCCGGAAGACCTTCGACCAGCGCCTGTTGGAGCGGAGGAGTCCGACCGCGAGCAGGATCGCCGCGATGGCGAGTCCGAGGGCGAGCCAGGGAATCGCCGAGACCAGTAGCCCGACCGGGGAGGGAGCTAGGTAGGCGATGAGGAACCAAATTCCGAAGATCGGGGTCAGCAGGTATCCCGCTCGGGCGATGGTCCATTTGCGCTCGGCCGTCGGGTCGACCTTCTTGGTGACCGAGGTCGGGGCTTCCCGGCCCGCTCGGGACTGGCGTCGGTAGTAGAGCCGCCGAAGCGCGGGACCTGCCTGCTGGACCGAGCTATCCGGGTGGAAAGAGGCCTTGGGATCGGCCGCGATCCGGTTCCAATCCCACCCCTTCTGCTTGAGTTCCTCGACCCGGTCCCAGTCGACCACGTCAGCGGGAAACCGGCGGTGTA
>JABEUK010000062.1 GCA_013044425.1 Thermoplasmata archaeon
TCCGGAGTCGACCCCCGCATCGGCTCTCCTCCCGAATCCGGCACCGGCCTCGGCCGACGCGAAGAGGGGTACTGGCGAACCCGTCCGGACCTACCTTCGGTGCCGCCGGTCTCGGCCGAGAAGATTCCGCGCCTCCACCGGCTCCCATCGAGACGAGTCGTGCCGCTCGGCAGCTCGTGGAGCCGACCGCCGCGAACACGCTCCAAAAGCGACTCGTACCGGCTCCACGAGCCCGAGCGATGGCACCGACACCTGCGAGCGTTCGGGGCCGGCAGCGGTACGACGAACCCGGCCACGGGTTGGACCGCGACGATGGCGATAGACAACATATACGTATGTATATGCATATCCTTGCGTGCTCCGCGCCGAGCCGGGCGGTGGGCGGGAGACGCTGCGGCGGTTGGGCAAGGCCTGCCGCATCCGTCCGTTCCATGAGCGCACGTCTGTACCCTGAATGGGATATCGGAGAATTGGGAATGATAGTTGCGGATAACGCATTCCTCTATCGGAGAGGCACGTTACTTCAGTCTGTGGATCGAGCGGCGGGAAGTCGGATCGTCACGCGCCCGGCACCCTCGCTGCCCGGAGCCCGGTGGCGGCCGCGCGGGGCGCCGGGTAATGGATCGAACGCCACCGCAAGCTCCCGGGGCCCGGCTCGAGCCCGCGAGCGCACTCGAACCGGGCCACGAGGGACCTTCCCCTTGTGGGCAGAGTGCTTCTGGAGGCTCAACCCGACCCCCGCAGGGAGATTTGAGCCACCCGGAGGGTCGTATAACTCCTGTTATACGCCGCTCCGTCAGAGAACAGGTGGCGGTAGGCCCCGCTCTGGCTAGCTCATACCCGTATATCGCAGTGTTAGACATGATGATTGCGCTTAACACGTTACTAAGCATCCAATTATTGGGACTATTGGCCCGGGCACTTCAACGGGCCCGTTGACCCTGCCCAAGGCCCGGAAACCCGTTTGCGGCCTTCTAATGCGATCTCCGTCAGGGCCGCCCGGAGCAGGTCGTGCCGTACGCTTGGCGTAGGAGCCATAGATGCGTATTCAAGCATTCTAAGTAATCTATAATGCAATTCGTCGGATCTTGAATCGCCAGTGACCGCCAGGCAGCTTACCCTTGGTGTCGGTGATCAGTTCAGCGCACCCGTGGGCCTGGAGGGCTCCGTACATCGCCCAGAGGAACAAACCGCCGGGCCGATCCGCGGTCAGCCGTGCGGTGGCCTCGACGTGGGCCCGCGCATCGATCGGAAGCACCGTCAGGCGGCGCCTCAGTCGCTCGAGCTCTCGGATGCGCTGGGTTCGAGAGGCACCCGGCGCCCGGGCGGCCAGCGCCGAGAGCTCGAGGAGATTGGCCTCCGTTGTGGCCAGCTCCTCTCCCGAGAGCGACCTGAGGAACGACTTGGCAGCGGGAGCCCCATGGAGGATCGAGAGGAGGACGGGGGTGTCGAGAGCCTTCACGGCCGGCCCCCTTCCCTCAGGCGTTGGAGGAGGGCCCGATCGGAGGCCGCGGCGGTCTTTCCCCAGCTGCCCAGGATCTCGTCGAGGGTACCGCGCTCGTAGAGCAGGCGTCGGAACAGGCCGGTGAAGCTCTCGTCCCCTCGTTTCTCCTTACGCAGGGCATCGTAGACGCCCTTCTGCACAGCGATATTTTGCGAAGGCATGAATATACATCTACATATGTATTATTAGGAGTTGTGGTTCGTTGCGCACGCTCTTTCGTGCCTGCGCAATCCTAGATAAGGAGTGAACGGGTACCTAGGTCGCCCGACGGCAGCGGAGAGCACCCGATGAACTCCGGTGACCCCACGCAGATGGAGGAGGTCGAGGTAGTGCCCGAGAGGCGGGTCGATCCGAGGCCGACCTCCAGTAAGCGGATGAAACGTGGACCGTCGGACGCGTACCGCGCACGCTCCTCGGGCGGCCCGCATCGACCGAGGGTGACCCGCCGGAGTCCGGTCCTGGCCATGGGGCTCGCTGGGGTACTGGGTGCGCTTCTCCTGGCAACGACGATCTCGGCTGCGATAGGTGCCGGGAGCGTCGGCGGCCCTGATTCGGGTCCGGCGGTCGAGAGTGCCCCGGGTGCGCCCGCTCCGATCGCCCTGTACATGGTGACTGTAATCGAATCCGGGCTAGCGGTCGATGGTGCCTACAGCGTCGTCTGGGGAATCGCCATCACGGGGGGCCTCTCGTATTCTTCGACCCAGGGGGTCATCTCGGTGTACTTGGCGAACGGAACGTACCAGTATACAACCCATTCTAGCGACAACACCCGAAGTGCCCCTCCTGGGACGTTCACCGTTCACGGAGGGCCTGCACCGGTGTATGTCGACTTCGTTTCCGTGACATCCACGATCACGTTCACGGAAGAGGGTCTTCCGAACGGGACGAACTGGACGGTGTCGATGGACGGTAGCCGGGCCAGCTCGACGACCGACTCGATATCGTTCTTGGAGTCGAACGGATCGAGTTCATTCGCGGTGGCGGAAGTGCCCGGTTACCAAGCCTCACCCGCGGCCGGATCGGTGATGGTGGGAGGGAGTCCGATCACGCAGGTGATCGTGTTTTCCCGCATGACCCCGGGGATGTACCGCTTGACGTTCGTCGAGAGCCTGCTGCCCGCGAACGCCACGTGGTCGATCGCACTGAACGGCGCGATCGAGAACGTGGTCGGCAGCATCCTGGGGCTGAGCGAGCCCAACGGAAGCTATTCGTTCACGATTCTTCCCCCGCCGGGGTACACGGCGAACCCGACCTCGGGAACGGTCGTAGTCAACGGCAGCAACGTCGCGGTCCCGATCAACTTCAATCAGAACCTGGCGAGCACCGGCTCGGGAATCTCCGGATTCGA
>JABEUK010000063.1 GCA_013044425.1 Thermoplasmata archaeon
GGACGGCCCGGATTCGGGGCATCCGCATGCGAGGCTGGACGTTGCATGGGAACTCATCCCGAGGACGAAGCTCGGGGCGTTCCCACCTGCTTCCAGCCGTTCATGTCGGCGCCGATGGCTCCCTCCACGGCGACCCCCCGAAACGGGTAACCGATTCCATCGTTAGGTTGGCGAAGGTCATGGGGGGCCATCAGCACCGCACCGGGAACGGGTTCGCTCGCCTTATTCATTATCGGACCACCCGCACGTGCCTCGGTGGGTCGACGGGCCCCGCTCCGTGGGGACGCGGTGGCCGATATGGGGGACATCGGTGACCCCGTTGCGCGCGCACCCCGCGCGCCGCGGGGGCTCGGCACGAGGATTTGCCTTCGACCTCGACCGGACCTTGGTGGCGGTAGACCGTGCCCCGTCCCGTCTCGCCCGCGCGACGATCCAAGAGGCCCGGAGCACGGGATTGAGCGTGATCCTCGTTTCCGGGCGGACCCTTTCCGCCCTCAGCCCGTTCGTCTCCGCCTTGGGTCCCCTCGAAGCGGTGGTGGCGGAGAACGGTGCCGTGATCGAGGTCCCGTGGGGCGGTCGGCGCGAGGTGATCGGAGGAGGAGTGGCTCGGCAGGTCCGACGCCGATTGGAGCCCATCTCCGCGTTGGAGGTCGAGCATGGTGAGGTCGTAGTCTCCGGCCGGTGGACGGATCGGAGGACCATCGCGGGCTACCTTTCCGGATTGGACATCCATATAGTTCGGAACCGGGATCGACTGATGGTGCTTCCGACCGGGGTGACGAAGGCCTCGGGTCTCGAGCTCGCGCTCCGACATCTCCGTATCCCGGAGCACTCGTTCGCCGCCATCGGCGATGGGGAGAACGACATTCCGATGCTTCGGGCTGCGGCGGTGTCGGGCGCGGTGGCGAACGCGATCCCCGCGGTCAAGGCCCTCGTCGACTATGTCGCGCACGAACCGTTCGAACGCGGCGTCCAGGAGTTCCTCCAAGGGCCCGTCACCCGATGGGCGAGTGTCGACTCGAGCGGACGCCGTTCGGCCTCGAGATCGTAGGTCCCCGTGCGTGCACGAGCGGCACTCACCGACGGTTCGTTCGCGTGTGCTCCAACACTTCGGCGACGCGCTTGTTGACCTCGACGGTCACGGCATCCCGTTCCTCGGGGCGTCGCAGCATCACCGTCAATGTCAGATCGGTGGATTGCGAGGTACGAGACTTGGTCGATAGCAGCGGCGGGAACTGCCGATCGAGCCGCAGCCTCAGCTTCGAGAGGTGCTTCAGAAGTTCGCTCTCGAACGCCGGCAGATCGACGCTCGGACCGATCGAGATGGGGATCGTGACCTCCTTCCAGGCCTGCGGGGTGGTGTTGACCACGATATCCGTGATGAACACCGAGTTCGGGACCGATATCAGTTGCTCATTGTCGGCGAGGAGCACGGTCGTGATCGCATTGATCGCGATGACCTTCCCGGCGTACCCCTGCACCCGGATCGTGTCCCCTACCTTGAACGGCGTGTAGACATCGGTGAAGTACTTCGCCCCGTAGTTCCCCAACGGCTCCCGCACCGCGATCAGTGCGGCGAACCCCACGAGCGCGATCACGACGATCAGGATCAGCGGGCTGACGCCGAGCTCCTGGATGGCCAGGATCGAGCCGATCAGCCACACCATGACCGCGCCCAGGCGGCGGGCGCCGCTCGTCACTTGAGGCGAGCTCTGTTGCATGAACCGGCCGATGAGCCAGCTCGCGAGCATCGCGAGCAGCCAGGTCAGTAGTAGGGTCAGGCCGGCGAGCGCGAAGGTCCAGAGCGTGGCGTACAGATCGACCATCTAGGCCTCCATGACCTCGGTCAAAAGGGCGCGTTCCGACCGGACTGCGGCTTCGATGGAGCACTTCTCCGCCGCGAGGGATCCCCCGCGGATCAGCGTCTTCGAGAGCTCGGTGGGGTGATCGCCGAGCAGTCGTCGCATCTGCCCGGCCAGGGCGCCCGGCTCATCCGGATCGAACACGAGCCCGTTCTTCCCCTCCCGGACGAGGTCCGCGATTCCCGCACGCGAGGTGATGATGGCGGGCCGATGATGCAGCCAACTCTCCACGACGACGAGTCCGAAGCCCTCGCGCACAGAAGGAAGGATCGTGAAGCTGCAGCGCTCATAGAAACAGTCGAGATCGTGTTGCGAGAGGTGGCCGGTGAAGACGACCCGATCCTCGAGGTGGGAGCGCGTCACCATCTCTTCCAAGTGAGCGCGCCATCGATCAGACTTCGATAGACCGACCCCGCTGCGCGAACTCGAGAAACTCCCGTTCCCGACCAGAACGAGCTTCAATCGAGGGAAGCTCGACGCGAGCTCGGCGAGTGCCTCGATCGCCCGATCGTGGGCCTTCACCGGGTCCATCCTCGCCACCACGAGGGCGACGATGTCACCTCGCCTCACCCCGAAGCGTTCGGAGACGGACGCGACGTCGGCCGCGGGGGGATCGGAGTAGTCCTTGGGATCTACGTACGGATAGATGTGCTCGATCCGACCCGTGTAGCCGAACGACTTCAGCGAATCAGCGTACCGGGGCGAGCTGACCACGATGGCATCGTAGCTGTTCAGGTAGGTCGCGAGCAGGGCGTGCCAGCGTGGGGGGATCGTCGAGCGGTCGAACGGGATGTGCCAGCGGAAGATCTTCGGCTTGAGTGTGGTCAACATGTGCCCGATCGGGATCTGCTGAAAGTCGTGAATGTAGAACACGTCAAAATCGTGCTTCTTGTCCAATTTCCGGATGAGTTCGCTCGTGATGCGATTGTAGTAGGCATACTCCGAGAATGCCTCCGTCCAGAACAGATCGTCGTGGTGGTCGGTTTCGTCGATCCCGTGGACCCTTCCCCAGATCGCTTCCTTCACCATGCCGTAACTCGCCATACGCTTCGGACCGAGCGTTACGGAGTGTAGGGTCACGCCGGACATACGAACCGTCGCGGGCGCGTTCGGGTTGAGGGCGACCCAGTGCGCCTCGTCCAGGAACCGATCCTGAAGCATGTGCCGAACGAGAGGAAGCACCATGCGCGTGACCCCCCCCGGCGAGTATCGATAATCAACGCCCTCGGTCAGGGCCGCGAGATCCAGCGGAGCACTCGTGCGACGCCCCGGGGGCGGGGCGTGCGCAGCGGTGAACTGCACGAGCGGCGTCTGGGTATTGATACACATGTTGAGGGGCTGCATGGGAGCAGTCACCTGGGTGGCCCACTCGTAGGTTCTCAAGCGCATATGCTCTCCGGCCCCCGTGAGGAGGCCCCCGAAATGCATCCCGCGAACCGCACGGTCCCCCGGGGAAGTGGCTAAGACTCGGCGCGGACCTGGGCGTTCCCGCGTTCGGGGAGCGAGAAAGGAGTGTTGGCATCGTACCGCGAGACTCGGATCCAGCGCACCGCCCCGATTCGACTGTATCGGTTCGAGCAGTTCTTCCAAGGGTTCGAGAACGCACCGCCGATCCGGCAGCTGTTCGGGAGGAACACGAGAAAGATCCTTCGCGCGCTCAAGGTCGAGTTCTTCTCGCCTCCCTTCGGGTACATGGGGACGAGCGACGTGGATGGCCATCTGATCGTCAGCAGCCATCACCTCCGCACCAGCGATCTACGCACCCTCTACCTCGACGTCGTTCACGAGCTCTGTCACGTCAAGCAGTTCCGAGCCGGACGAGCCCTGTTCGACCGGAAGAAGAAGTACGTCGACACGCCGACCGAGATCGAGGCGTACGCATTCACCGTCCGGGAAGGGAAGCGGCTCGGCATGACGGAGGCGGAGCTTCTCTCGTACCTGGAAGTAGAGTGGGTCGATGCGAACGACCATCGCCGCTTGGCCCGTCGGATGGGACTACTGAAGAACGGCCGTCGCCGCACGGCCCGCACCGGTCGCCCTCAGCCGCATCGCGGCCGTCGAGGCAAGTAGGACCCGACACCGAGTCTCGCGCACGTGAGATCGATTCTGCGCCCTGAACAGACCCGGCTTCCCGGGGTGCGAGCCGGTACGAACTGAGCACTTCGGTATTCAAAGCCTAAGAACAGGTGGGGTCCACAGGGTCGAGGAATCCGACGCGCCTGGCACGATCTCCCCGAAGCGACGGATCTCAAGCACGGTGACAGGGTCCACGGGCGCGCCGAAGACGAGGACGCGCTCGCGGTCCCCCGTTCCAGCGAGCTGAGCGCCTTCGCGCGATCTCGTTCCCGAGGGAGTCTAGATGGCCCGACTCGCCCACGTGGGAGGCCGGGCCGCAAGGGGTTCTCAACCGAACCGGACTGCCCGCCCTGCGGAGTGCACTCACTCCCGGAGAGTTTCTCCAGTGACGTGCCCTTTAAGGAGCGCTCTCCATCGCCCGGGTCACTCATGGTCGATCCGGTCGTGCAGGCGGTGGACCTGCGCCACTCCTACGACGGCAAGCGCTCCGCACTCGACGGCGTCAGCTTCACCGTCCGCAAGGGAGAGGTCTTCGGGCTCCTCGGGAAGAACGGCGCCGGAAAGTCGACGCTCATCAAGGCGATGACGACCTTGATCCGACCGAGCTCCGGAACACTGCGGATATTCGGAATGGACCCCACGAAGGAGGGCAAGAAGATCCGGGCCCGGATCGGGGTCGTTCAGCAGGGCGAGTCGTTCGACTTCACGACGGTGGAGGGAAACTTCGACGTCTATGGCGTGCTCTGGGGCATCCCCCGCGGCGAGCGGCAACGGCGTCGGGAGGCGCTGATCCAGAGGTTCGGCCTCGAAGACATTCGCCGTCAGCGCTCGTTCGATATCTCGGGAGGTCAGAAGCGCCGGGTTCAGGTCGCTCGCGAGTTCATCCACGACATGGACATTCTATTCCTGGACGAGCCGACCGTGGGAATGGACGTGATCATGCGCCGCACGCTTCTCGATTCCATCCGAGAGGAAGTGAAGGGCGGGCTCACGGTCGTATTCACCACGCACAATCTGGAAGAGGCGGACTACGTCTGCGATCGGATCGCGGTCATCGATGAGGGAAAGCTGCTGGTCCTGGATGAGGTCGAGAACCTCAAGCGCCTCTACGGAGGCAAGAAGACGATCGATCTGACCGTCGACATCGGCAGTGCGGCCCGCTTCATCCCCGCGCTCACCCAGGGGCTGGGGCCCGGTACGAGCGTCACGACGGAGGGGGACTCGGTGGTGATCCTGACCGACGATCCCAAGGACTCCCTCGCCAAGATCCTCGAGCTCTCCCAGAAGATGGGAGTTCAGCTCGAGTGGATCAGCGTGCGTAAGAACACGCTCGAGGACGTCTTCCTCCGATCGGTCTCTCACGGAGGTGAACCCCTTGGAAGCGCCTAACATCACCCGCCTCATCTATCGCAACATCAAGGTCAACACCGATCCGGGAACCCTCACGATCCTCATCGGGCTCCCCGCGATGTACCTCGTCTTCTTCGGGTTCGGCTTCGCCTCCCTCGAGTCGAGGTCCGGTGGGGGGGCGAGCTACCTTTCCTTCCTCACTCCGGGGCTCATGGCATTCCAAGCCGTGATGGCCGGGACCGTCGGAGGCGGCATGCTCTGGGCCGACCGCCGGTGGGGGATGCTCGCCCAGCTCCTCGTAGGCCCGTTCACCCGGCTCCAGTACCTCCTCGGCATCATGCTCACCTCGGTGACGTTCGGTCTCGCCGGTTCGCTCGTCATGCTCGGGATCGCGTACGTTCTCCTCGGTGCGCTCCCGGTCACGCTCATCGGACTCGGCGCGATGCTGGCGATCATTACCGTGGGCTCGCTCTTCTTCGGCTCGCTCATGCTCCTCATCGCCGCGAAGGTCAAGTCGAACACTACGTACAACAGCATCCAGATCCTGGTGCTGTTCTTGGTGAACTTCGCCAGCACCGTGTTCTACCCCTACAGTTCGGGCCTGCCGGCCGCGATCCGGGTCCTGTTCGCAGTGAACCCTCTCACGTACATCGCCGACGTGGCCCGCGCCGCTTACTTCGGAACGTACACGGTGACGGTGGGGTACGAGGCGCTCGTTCTCTGCGTGGAGGCTGTGATCGTGCTCTTCCTCGCGGTCCGGGCGTACCTGCGATCGGACGTCTCGATGGATTGATTCGGGCTTCCCCTGGTCCATCGGGACCACCGGGCGCACCGTACCAGGTAGGCCCGTTCGTGCGCAGTCGAACACGACCCACAGCCTGGGGGCTGGTCGGGACATCGAGAGCACTACGGCACGAGCACCGCGGCGCCTTCGAGGGCGCCCTCCCGGAGCCGGTCGAGCGCTTCGTTCGCTCGCGCGAGAGGAAAGGGCGTCGTCACGGTGCGCACCCGAGCCGCCTCGGCCATCGCGAAGAACTCTTCGCCATCCTTCCGGGTCAGGTTCGCAACGGATCGTACGATGCGTTCTCCCCAAAGGACGTCGTACGGAAAGGCGGGGATATCGCTCATGTGGATCCCCGCGCAGACCACCGTACCACCCTTCGCGGTAGCGGCCAGAGCCGCCGGCACGAGCGGGCCCACCGGAGCGAAGATCAACGCCGCATCGAGCGGTTCCGAAGGTCGTTCGTCGGACCCGCCCGCCCACTGTGCCCCGA
>JABEUK010000064.1 GCA_013044425.1 Thermoplasmata archaeon
CGCGAGCCGGGCGGACCGCGCCCCCGACACCGGGGGCCCGTAGGATGCCCCCGCGCGCGAAAGGTGGGTCGACGAACGGCGTGGGCTCTGCGCCTTCGAGTTCGCTGAAGATCACGGTCAACGGCCTTCCGATCGATACGCCGTGCCCGCCCGAGCGCATCCTCCTCGATCTCCTCCGAGAGGACCTCGAGCTCACCGGCACCAAGCGGGGCTGCGATCTCGGAACCTGCGGCTGTTGCACCGTCCTGGTCGATGGACGACCGACGCTCAGCTGCCTCACGCTCGCGCGCCTCGTAGAGCGCCGGACGATCACAACCATCGAGGGCCTGACCCCCGCGCAGGGCCTCTCGACGCTTCAGCGCGCGTTCGTCGAGCACGGCGCCACGCAATGCGGGTTCTGTACGCCGGGATTCCTCGTCACCGCGAGCGCCCTGCTCGAGGAACGGCCGAACCCGTCCCGATCGGAGATCATCGACGCGATCTCGGGGAACCTGTGTCGCTGTACCGGCTACACGAAGATCATCGAAGCGATCGAGGCCGCGGCTCGAGAGGGACGCTGATGGCGACCGGGGGAACCCGTGGGATGCGCCTCCTCGGAGGTAGGATCCCCTACATCGACGGGCCGCTCAAGGTGACCGGCCAGGCCGAGTACACCGACGACATCCGTCGACCCGGCATGCTGGTCGGCCGGCTCTTGCGCAGTCCATGGGCGCACGCGCGGATCGTCTCGGTGGACACGAGCGCGGCCCGCGCCCTGCCGGGCGTTGCGGCGGTCCTGACCGGCGAGAAGTACCCGACCCCGTTCGGCGTACTCCCCATCACGCACGACGAGACCGCGATCGCGGTCGGAAAGACCCGGTACATCGGAGACATCGTCGCCGCCGTAGCCGCGACGGATGAGCGGACGGCCGAGCGAGCGCTCGAACTCGTCCGGGTGGAGGTGGAACCCCTCCCCGAGCACACCGACCCCCGGATGGGCGTCGCGAAGGTCGTCGCGCCCATCCACGCGCGCGGGCTTCTCGGAACGAACATCCAGAAGGAGGTCCTCCAACATTTCGGCGATGTCGACGCGGCGTTCGCCCAAGCGACCCACCGGGTCCGGGTTCACGGACGCTTTGCCGGAGTGACCCATGCGTTCACCGAGCCGCTCGTCACGATCGCCGAGGCGACGGCCGATGGCCGACTCACCGTCTACAGCGCGACCCAGGTCCCGCACTACCTGCATCGAGCGCTGAGCGAGGTGCTCGGCATCCCGATGCACCGCATCCGGGTGATCAAACCGGAGGTCGGAGGCGGCTTCGGTGGCAAATCCGACCCCCTGCCGCACGAGATCGTGTGCGCCGCGCTCTCGATCGAGACCGGCCGGCCCGTGAAGATGCTGCTCGACCGCGAAGACGTGTTCTACACCAACCACGGACGGCATCCGACCGATAACGAGGTTCGGATCGCGACCGATGCCGAGGGCCGGATCCTCGCCTACGACATCGATGCGCTGATCGACGGGGGAGCGTGGAGCTCGTTCGGAACGGTCACTACGTACTACAACGGGGTTCTCGCCATGGGCCCGTACCGGATCCCGAACTTCCGGTACCGCGGCCGCCGCGTGTACACGAACAAGCCTCCGTCCGGGGCGATGCGGGCCCACGGCGGCACCAACCTGCGCTACTCGATCGAGGTCGCGCTGGACGAGATCGCCGAAGCGACGAAGATCGATCCGTTCGACCTGCGCATGCGCAACGCGCTCCCGCCGAACTCGACGACGATCAACGATTTCCGGATCACCTCGACCTCCTTCTTGAAATGCCTCGCCGCCGCACGCGAGCGCAGCGGATGGGACTCGAAGTTCCGGCGGTTGCCCTACGGCCGCGGGGTGGGACTCGGGTGCGGATTCTACATCTCGGGCTCGAACAGCCCCATCCACTTCAAGCCCGTGATGCCCCAATCGACCGTCCATCTCAAGGTCGACATGGACGGCGGGATCGCGGTGCATTCGATGCAGGCCGATATCGGTCAGGGATCGAACACGCTGCTCGCGGCGATCGTGGCCGAGATCCTGGGGGTGGATCTCGAGCGCGTCCACGTCCAGCGCGTCGACTCGGACGTTAGCCCGATCGATATCGGCAGCTACTCGAGCCGCGTGACGTTCATGATGGGAAACGCGGCCCGACGGGCGGCCGAGGACCTGAGGGCCCAGCTCCTGCGCGCCGCGAGCCGTCGGACCGGCCATCCCGTCGAGCAGCTCGAGGTCGCGCACGAGCGCATCCAGGTCCGCCACCGACCCGACGTGGGTGTGACGTTCCTGGAGGCGCTCCACGCGGCGATGGAGCGCTCAGGAGCCCTCACCGCGACCGGTGCGTACTCCTCTCCCCCGATGGGAGGCTCGTTCAAAGGCGCACGAGCTGGCACCGCCCCCGCCTACTCCTTCGGGGCGTACGTCGCCGAGGTCGCGGTCGATCCCGAGACCGGCCTCTACCGGGCCGAGAAGATGTGGGCGGCGTTCGATTGCGGTCGTCCGCTCAACCGGCTCGCGGTCGAAGGCCAGGTCGAGGGCTCGATCCACATGGCCCTCGGCCAGGTCATGGGCGAGTCGATGAACTACCGCGGCGCGCGCCTACTGAACCCGTCGCTGCTGGAGTACAAGATACCCGCCCCGGCCCAGATGCCCGAGATCGAAGTGCTCCTCGTGGGCGACGACGACCCCGAAGGGCCGTTCGGGGCGAAGGAGGCGGGCGAAGGTCCGCTGATCGCGGCGCTGCCCGCGATGGGGAATGCCATCTACGACGCGGTCGGAGTCCGATGCTACGAACTACCGATCACGCCGGACCGGATCGTCCGGGGGATCGAGGACCGCCGCAGGGAGGGTCGCGCCTGGAAGGGCGCCTGACGATGCATCTCGACCCGTTCGAGCTCTACCAGCCGACGACGATCGAGGAAGCCGTGCGGCTGCACGCCGAGCACGCCGACGGGTCCGATTATCTCGCCGGCGGAACGGATCTACTGCCGAACTACAAGATGCATCTGAACCTACGGCCCCACCTGATCGCGCTCGGGAACGTCGCCGAGCTGGAGGGAATCTCGCTCGATCGGGTCGGCGCGATGGTTCGACTCGCCGATCTCGAGCGGGACCGCGCGTTCGCGAGCTCGTACCCCGGTGTCGGGGAGGCGATCCGCGAGATCGCGACCCCCCTCGTTCGGGCTTCGGGTACCGTGGGCGGTAATCTCCTCCTCGAGACGCGATGCTTCTTCTTCAACTGAAGCTAGTTCTGTCGCGCGAGCCTCGGCTACTGCCTCAAGGCCGACGGGGATCGGTGCCACGTCGTGCCGCAGAGGTCGAAGTGCTATGCCACGTTCAGCGGCGATCTCGCCCCCACGCTCGAGGTGCTGGATGCCGAGGTGGAGATCGTGGGAGTGGATGGGCGGCGTCGGATCCCCCTGGAGCGGCTGTACGACGCGCAGGGCGACGGGATCCGCCGGCACCGCCTGGCGCCGGGAGAGCTCCTGGCGGCGGTCCACCTACCGAAGGACGCGCGCGAGCGCGCCGCGACGTACCTGAAGTTGCGCGTGCGCCCCTCGTTCGACTTCCCCGAGCTCGGCGTCGCAGCTGCCGGTCGCTTCGACGGAGACCGAGTGCTCGGCCTAAGGCTGGGTCTCGGCGGGATCGAGACCTTCCCCCGACGCTTCGATGAACTGACGGACCCCGTCGTCGGTTCGCGCCTGAGCGACGAGCGGATCCGCGAGATCGCGGAGGGGGTCGTGCGGCAGTCCCGCCCCGTCCACAACACGTTCCTCGCCCCGGAGTACCGCAAACGCATGATCGGACTGTTCGTGCGCCGCGCGCTCGCGAAGGTGCGCGATTCCGCGAGGGTGGCATGAGCTCGAGCCCGACGTTCGAGTGGTGGCCCGCCGACCGGATCCTCATCCACGAACGCACGGACTCCGTCCGGGTCGAGAAGCTCGCGAGGCAGATGCAGCGCTCGGGCGTGTGCGAGACCCCGATCTACATCGATCGCGCGACGGGCGTGCTGCTCGACGGCCACCACCGCTACGCCGCCCTCCTGCGGCTCGGAGCGACCCGCATCCCGGTCTGGGCGGTGGAGTACGAGGACGACTCGGTGATCTCCCTCGAACGATGGCGTCCGGGACCCCCCATCTCCCGAGCCGAGGTCGTGCGCCGGGCGCGGGCCGGCGAGCCGTTCCCACCGAAGACGACCCGTCACATCCTCCATGTGAAGCTGCCCGCTCATCCCGTGCGGCTCTCGGAGGCGCTGGCGGCGCCGGCCGATGCGTCGACCGGATAGGGCAGCGCAAGCTCCCCGAGCGCGAACCGCCGGATCGTCTCGATCATCAGACGGATCTCGATCGGACGGAGCCGGTCGCGCAGGGACTCCGGGGTATCGTTCGCTCGCACCTCGATGCGGTCCCGGCCGAGGACCGGGCCCCCATCGACCTCGTTGGTGACGATGTGCACCGCCGCGCCGGTCTCGTGATCGCCGGCCGCGAGCACCGCCGCATGGACCCGCAAGCCGTGCATGCCGCGCCCCCCGTAGCGTGGCAGGAGCGATGGGTGAAGGTTGATGGCTCGGCCGCGCCACTCTTCCACCCACCCCGCGGGCAGGATCGCGAGGAATCCCGCGAGGACCACGAGCTGGACACCGTGGTCCCTCAGGAGCCGTGTGAGTTCGCGCGCCCACGCCTCGCGCTCGATCCCACGAACCGGCAGTACCGCGACAGGCAATCCCGCGCGACGGGCGCGGTCCACCACGGCCGCCCCCTCCCGGTCGGAAAGGACGAGCACGATGCGCGCCGGGATACGGTGCTCGGCGATCCCCTGGGCGATCCCCTCGAGGGTCGTTCCCTCTCCCGACGCGAGGACCCCGATGGAGAGCGGCTGCGGCATGGGCCCGTTCACCTCGCCGCCCTAGAATACGGTGGTGGGGAACGGAGCGCCAACGGTTTCCTGGGCCCGAGGCTCGCCGTCGAGCATGGCTCCCTCGCCCGGCTCGATCGCGCGGTACCTCGCGAGATCGGATCCGGTCCTGGCCGGGATCATCCGGCGGGTCGGCCTCCACGAACCGCCCGTGCGCCCGTCCGGGTTCGCCGCGCTCGCCCGTGCGATCGTCTACCAGCAGATCAGCGGCGCGGCGGGCGCGTCGATCCTGCGAAAGGTCCGTCGGGCGGCGGGCACGCGGGCGGTGCCTCCCCCGCGGTGGTTCCTCACCTCCACCGACACGACGCTGCGCAGTGCCGGGCTCTCGCCGCAGAAGATCCGCTATCTACGGGACCTTGCGGTGCACGTCCTGGACCGGCGGATCGACTTCCACCGGTTCCCTCGCATGACGGACGCGGAGATCACCGAGCACCTGAGCGCCGTCCAGGGGATCGGCCGCTGGACCGCGCAGATGTTCCTGCTGTTCTCTCTCGGCCGACCCGACGTCCTTCCCACCGGCGACCTGGGAGTGCGCAGGGCGGTCCAGCGATCCTACGGGTACCGCGGCCTTCCCGCGGAAAGCACGGTGCAACGGATTGGCCGGCCCTGGGCGCCGTGGAGGTCCCACGCGACGTACTATCTGTGGCGAAGCCTGGAGAACATCGAGCCGGCGATCGCCGCGTCGCGGGCGGGCCGCGGCCGACCCTAAAGCATCACGCGCAGGTTGAGCTTCTCGGTGAGCTCCTTGTAGCGGTTGCGGATCGTCACTTCGGTTACACCGGCGACCTCGGCGACCTCGCGTTGGGTCCGGCGCTCCCCGGCTTGAACGCTCGCGATGTAGATTGAGGCCGCCGCGACGCCCGTCGGGCCGCGCCCGCTCGTCAGCTCCCGCTCCGTCGCCAGCTTTAGGATCTCGTTCGCGCGGGTCTGAATCTCTCCCTTGAGCTTGAGCTCCGAGCAGAACCGTTGGATGTAGTCCGCGGGCCTCGTCGGGAGCAGCTTGAGCTGGAGCTCGCGCGTCATGAATCGGTAGGTTCGTCCGATCTCCTTGCGTCCGATGCGCGACTTGGATGCGATCTCGTCCAGCGTGCGGGGCACGTTGCACTGGCGGCAGCTGGCGTAGAGCGACGCCGCGACCACCCCCTCGATCGAGCGACCGCGGATCAGGTTGCGATTGACCGCTTTTCGATAGACCATCGCCGCGGTCTCCCGGACGTTGCGCGGGAGGCCCATGCTCGAAGCGATGCGCTCGAGCTCGGCCAGCGCGAACGATAGGTTGCGCTCGGTCGCGTTCGAGACGCGGATCCGTCGCTGCCACTTCCGGAGCCGGTAGAGCTGCGCCCGGTTGCGCGTCGGGATAGATTTGCCGAACGTGTCGCGGTTGCGCCAGCCGATCTCGGTCGAGAGCCCCTTGTCGTGGATCGTCAGCGTAGTGGGGGCGCCCGTACGGGCACGTTTCGCGCCCTGCTCCGCGTCGAAGGCACGCCACTCGGGGCCCTGGTCGATCATCGCCTCTTCGAGGACCAGACCGCATTCGTCGCAGACCAGTTCGCCGCGTTCGTAATCCCGGGTCAGGTGGGTCGAGCCGCAATTCGTGCAACGAGTGGGAACGACGAGATCTCCGACCTTCGCGGCGGCCTTCGGGTCCTTCGGCCCACCGGAGACCGTGAGGTTCGTCGTCTTCGGTTCCTTGGCGTCCTCGCGGGGAACCGTCATCTCGTGCCTTCCTCTCTCCCGTCGCGCAGAAGGCTCGCTCCGATGAGGGCCGCGCCTTCGGCCGGCGAGACCGCCCGCCGGGGCCGCACGACCAGGTACGGCCGAGATACCGGCCCGAAGACTCGCAGCACGCGCCCGCGGAATCCGCCTTTATGGTCCGTTACGATCGTTCCTTCCGGAGCAACATCCGCCCCCGAGGAGCGCACCGTCAGCGTCCCCGTGGGGGTCACGGCCAGCACCGTACCGACCTCTCGCGATGCCGATCGCCCGTCGACGCGCGACAAGTGGTATAAACCACTTGCGATACCTATATGAGCGTTACGGTTCGATCTCGCGGGTGTGGAGTACAACAATTAGTTCCCTCCCCCGAAGAGGAAGCGTGCCGGGTCCCGTGGAGTGGAAAGAGGGGGTCCAGGGGGAGTCGGACTTTCGGTTCC
>JABEUK010000065.1 GCA_013044425.1 Thermoplasmata archaeon
CCAGGGTCAGGTCATATGTCCGGACAATTCAGCCAGTCAGATGTCCTGCTACACTACAGCTAGTAGTCACGTTCGGAACCGTGGGCTGGGTCAATTCGACCGATCTCAACGTCACGGATGAGGGGGTCGGCGGCTCGAACCTTGTGCTCTCGCTCGCCTACGACGGAGACGCAGGCACGATCTATGCCGGGCTCGAGAACGAGAGCCAAAACTACTTCATGGGCAACATCATCGGTCTCAATGCGTCCACGGGAGGGCACACCTCGTCCACACCGGTGGGCGACTTTCCGTACGCTATCGTGTGGTCCGCGCAAACGCACGAAATCCTATCGGCGAACGTCTACGATTCCAACGTCTCCATCGTGAACGACATGACCAATCGTCTCGTCCAAACTCTACCGGTCGGTCTCGGGCCGGACGCCCTCGCTTACGACAGTCTTACCGGGTCGGTGTACGCGGCGAACTATTGGTCCAACAACCTCTCCGTTCTGATCCCTCCACCGAGCTATGCTGTTAGCTTCACGGAGACGGGGATGCCGCCAAGCGCGGGCGGTGGTGTAGCCTTCAACGGAGGGTCGACAACACCATTCGGCGCGGACGGAACCCTAACATTCGATGGCCTGACTAACAACACCTACCACTACACGATCCGCCCGGCGACCGGCTACTACGAACTGGTTTCGTCCAACCCCGGCTCCCCGATAACGGTGAGCGGCTCGAACGTGACCGTGTCGGTGGTGTTCGAAGCGATCTATACCGTCACGTTCACCGACATTGGCATGCCACCGAGCGCCGGGGGCGGAGTAGCGTTCAACGGAAGCGCTTTCACCCCGTTCGCACGAGGGGTCGACGGTCTCGGCGTCGTGACGTTCAGCAATCTGACGAATGGGAGCTACCGCTACGAGATCGAGGCTGGGCCCGGTTACCAGTTGGTGGGGTACTTCGGGGTTGGTTACACTCAACGACCCAGCTCGACTGTGAACGGATCGGTGACCGTAGGCGGAATCGACGCCGGCGTAAACGCACAATTCGAAGCAATCTATTCCGTCGCAGTTGACGTGAGCGGAATCCCCAACGGGACATTGTGGACCGTCGAGATCACCTCGACCTCGTCGAGGGCGCCGACACCGGAGAACTGGACTGCGAACTCGACGAGGCCGACGGCTCTCTTTCAGCTCCCTAATGGGACGTATTCGTACGTGATCATGGCATCCGGGTATCCGGCGACAACCGGAACCTTCTCGGTAAACGGGCAGGCACAGCCGGTGCCCGTGACGGTCTCATCCAGCTCATCCTGGCCCGCCTGGTGGGTCTACGCACTCATCGGGGTCGTGATCACAGGGATAGTTGTCGGCGTCGTGATAGGCCTTATGCGACACCGCCGACCGCCCGCGACGGCCGCCTCGAGTCCCCCACCTATGTCTCGATCGTGACCGCGCATTCGCGGCCCGCGGTACGAGCCGATCATGCGAAAGGGGTATCTCCCTGACCCACTCCGGATACGCGCGGGCCCATAGCTTAGTTCGGTCCCTTTTGTCCTCGGCCCATACTGTGCGACGGCCCGTGATGCGGGCGCGGGGGGATTTGAACCCCCGACCCCCGGGTTAGGAACCCGGTGCCCTATCCAGGCTAGGCTACGCGCCCTCGCCTCCCCACCCAGGGGGGGTCTTATCACCGTTCCGACCCGAGTCCGACTCCTTTTCGCATCAGGACGAGATCGGAACGAGAAGATCGTAGCGATGGTTGATGGTCATCGAGAAGCTCGCCGACGCGTCGTGGACGATCTCGATTCCCTCCATCGCCTCCCGCAAGGTGCTGAGAACCGAGCGTCGGCCGGGAGTCATCGCGCCGGGTCCCGCCTCGGGGGAGGAGCCCCCCAGCGCGCCGAACAGCCAGCGCTCTTCTCCGACGACGTACAGGAAGGGAAAGACTCGGCACTTGGCCGTCAATGCCTCGAACAGTCGTTCGGGCCGGGCTCCGGCGCGCGGAGTGCCCGAGATGAAGTGAACGCGGTCCGCCGCTCGGCCGATGTAGGGTGGAAGGCGCGAGGGTTCGAGGAAGACCCGGTGGGTGACCCACCCGTTCAAGAAGAGGCGTCGCTCGGAGTAGGGCAGTCCGAAGGCGCCGAGCATGTGCCCATCCTCACCTCGCTCCGCAGCCTCGATGGGACGGGCTAGGAGGTGGCTGAACGCCCAGCGCGTGTGAGGCGTCAGAGCCGCAACGGGGTCCGTGCCCTCGGCTCCCTCCGGCCGCGCGCCACCGAGGCCGTGCGGATAGGAACTCGTGCCGTCCAGGCCGGCGAGATGGTCCCAGAGCCCCTCGAAATCGAAATAGACGGGAACGCTCGGCGCGGTGAGAGGCACGGTGACGTGCAGGCTCGATGCGAGGAGCCGCTCGCGCTCCCAGCGCGCGACCTCCTTGGCACCGGCATCGGGGGCTCTATGGAGGAACACGGCGAGGGAGATTTGGGGGCTCGTCCAGAGGACGACCTCGGTCAGCGGCCCGGACGGCCGGGCGGACAGGAAATCGGCGTACCGATCCAGGAACGGCCGGGCAACGAGGAACGTCGCATAGGGGAATCCGAGCCGAGTGGGGTCCGGAACGTACCGATCGCGCAGCCAGCCCTCGGAGTACGCCCGCCGGCGCACCGTGTAGTACGTGGAGCGAGGGATACCGGTCTGACGGAGCCGCTCTCGTTCCCGGTCCGGTCGCGCGGCGAGCAGCGTGGCGATCACGCGGGCCTCGGCGTCCGTCAGAGGTCGCACGTCGGCACCTCTGGGGCGATCTCCGGCGATCTTGGGCCCTCGACGCGACAGTCTAGCATGGCGTCCAGCCGTGAGCGCCCCGAACCACACGTGTGTTTATCTCGCAAGGGAGGGATTCCGTGTCGACCATGCGAGCTACAACGCGACGGAGGGCGCGATGGGCCACGCGCGCCGGAGCGATTACGGTCACTGCGTTGCTAGCCACCCTGGCGATATGGACCTTTCCGGTAGGGAACGTCGCCGCCGCACCCCCCGCCCTAGGCGCGGCATCGGGGACCGCACCGGTCCCGTGGGCGTACGGCAACCTGACCACCGAGAACGTCACCTGGCCGGCGACGCACGGGATGTACGAGGGTTACGCGACGTACGGATTTTCCGTGATCCTGAACCAGACGAACACTTCGCCGACGACGTACAGCTTGTCGGAGAAGCAGACGGTCGGAGCACAGATCAATCTCACCTATTGTCGGCCTAGCTGCGAGGCGCCGGTCGTGACCGAACAGTACTCCTACCGAGCGTGGGAGACGTGGAACGACGTCACGAACTTCACCACTGTCGTCTCCGTGACTCTGCACGACGGGCTCTCCGTCAGCGCGGTCGGCATCACCGGCTCCAACGCTTCGAGCGCCGCGAATGTCACCGAGCAACTCACGGTCGGGCGCAACGGATCGGTTCGTCTCATCGACCAGTTGTTCGCGTCGGCCTCCACTCGATTCTCCCTCGAGTTCACTCCGGCGCTTGGCCTATTTCCCCTCAACCTGACGCTGGGTGCGAGCTGGATGGCATCGGCCGCGTTCACCGCGGTCGGGTCGTGGGAGTCGGCCTACCTATCGGCCAGCGCGCACGGACCGACCGGCTCGAGCCAGAGCCGTGGCAACCTCTCGGGCAGCGGGATCGCGACCCTCGACGGAACCGATCGGGGCGGGCTCCTCCTTTCGCATCAGGGCCTCACACAGGTCGCTCTGCACCTCGGCGTGCTCCCGACTCTGGGCACCGTCGGGTTCCGGGCGGGATTCGACCTGATGGATGGGTTCGCGATCCTGCCCCACGTGGGCAACCTCCTTCAATCATCCTCCACCGCGGGCTGGGCATCTCGGGCCATGAGCAACACCACTGCCACGACCTCGCTCGCGGACCTCGGCCCTCGTTCCGGCGGCGGTCCGGAGAGCTTCATCGCCTCCGCGTGGAGCTACTCGACCGCCATCTCCTCCCCCGACCCGACTAGCTCGGGGGGTGCCAGCACCGTTCAGGGAGCCCCGCTCACACCCGCCGAGGCGGGCTCGACCTCGAGCTGCCTCGAAGGAACGGTCGCATGCGCTACCACCGGCAGCAACCCTACGACGCCGACGTTCGGTGGGAGTGGAGCGCTGCCGATCGCGTTCCTCGGCATCGGGACGGTGGCCATTGCCGTCATCGTGGGAGGCCTCCTGATCGCCCAGCGGCGGCGCATCCCTCCTCCGATCTATCCGAACGCTGCGCTCTATCCGCCGGGCGGATCGCGCACCGGCGCGGTCGCGCCGGACGAGCCGCCCGGCGGATAGAGCGCAGCGTTCGGATAGATCGGAGGAGGGATGCGCCGCCGC
>JABEUK010000066.1 GCA_013044425.1 Thermoplasmata archaeon
CGCACCAGACTCGGGGAGCCATGCCTCCGCAAGGAGGGGACGGAAACACCTTGGATGCCCCTCCCCGAGTCGGGCCGCTTCCCGCTTCGTGCGGGTAGGAATTGGAACCCCGAAGTCGACCGGCCTATCGCGCTCCGTACCGTCGGTAAGACGGCGTTTTCTGGGGAACCAACCCCTGGACGGAAATTGGTAGTGCAAGCCTCCCAACTTGTTGGGAGGTCGTTGACCAAATGAGGAGCCGCCGCCCATCATAACGGAAAATGCCGTCGGAACGGCCCGGCGACCGTCCGGCGGCGCCGGGGCGGGCCGGGGAGCGGGCTTGCTGGGAGTTTCGCCGCCCGCGGGGCGGGCGGATTCGAACCCAGGTCGTCGGCTTCGAAGGCCGACAGGATAGTCCAGACTACCCCACAAGCCCGCGCTCGAAGGAGCGACCGTCGTGTATTTGGCCGTTCCGTGGAAGGAGGTGCGCCGGGGGGGGCCGCTACGCGGCCTGGTACGTCTCGAGCGTGGTCTGCGCCGTGTTCTCCGGGAACAGGGTTGCCAGCGAATCGGCGAGTACCTGGATCCGTTGGCGGACGTACGGCGTGACCCCCGGGGTCGAGGCGAGTCCTTGCGAGAGCGCGAGATACTTGCGCACCGAGGCTTCGAAGACCGTGGGCGCGAGCGCCCCGTCACAGCGTCCGTGGCGTCCGGCGAGCTGATTGCACCGGCCCGAGAGCGGCGGCCGACGGTAGGAGAAGTTGCAGCTCTTGCAGCGGAAGCTCTGGGTGGCGTAGGCGCGCAGGTTCCCCATCATGTCCAACAGGAAGTGTCCGTTGAGGAGGATCGTCGCGGCGTCCCCCACATCGACCGCGCGGATCTGGGCCGCGAGGAGGAAGGACTGCTCGACCTTCTCCATCATGGATAGATCGTCGCGGTAGGCGGAGCGGACCGGCCCGCCCGCGATGTCGCGCGTGTCGTGGGTGAAGGCGTACTCCGATAGCGTCCGCCCGCCGTGGGTGCGGTGCCCGACGGTATCGAACAGGCCCTCCACTTCCTTGGGGGACCGGCGCTCGAACGCGGCGCGGTAGAAGGCGAGCGGATAGCGCGCTCCAATGTCGACGTTGTGGGCTTCCTTATCGACCTCGGTCGCGTTGAGGCGGGTGGTCAGAACGAGCGGCTTGTCCATCAGCGCCCCCCGGCTGTTCGGGAGGAACGCCCGGGAGAAGTTCAGCAGCGCGTCGAGCAGGAGCGTCACGGAGTCCTCGTCCCCGTCGCAGTTCCGCCGCTTGGCGGCATGGAAGATGGGGTGGGCAAAGCACGCCTCGGCCTCGGTGAACCCGATGATCCGCCCCGCGACCCCTCCGGAGGTATGCGGGGCGAGAGCGACCACGAGGGCGCCTCGGATCGCGTCGATCCCCGCGGCTCGGTAGAACGCCTCCCCGTGGTACATCTGGACGAGCTCGTCGTCCACGAACTGGGAGAGGTGGAGGAGGTACTCGCCGCACGAACGAGAGACGATCAGGTCCTGGGGGGCGAGCTCGACGAGCTGCTCGACGCTCACGAGGGGCGCCCCGGTCCAGTCCGCGGTATAGCCCAGTCCCTGGAGCGTCGCGATGTCGGTCCCGATCTCCTGGGGCCGGAAGTGGGTGAGCGGAAGATCCGTGAGATCGAATCGGGCGGTTCCATCCTGATAGACCGAGATCCCATGGTAGGCCCGCAGGATCCCCTTCTCGATCCGCTCGGGGGTTTTGCCCGGAGAGGTGAGGCCCTTGACGGCCTTGACCTCGGGCGTCCGTTTCAGGTGGAGACCCTGGAGCGCTTCGCTCCAGATCTGGGCCACGGGGAACGGTTGGCTCTGCACCGCGCCGGTCGGTTCGGTGTGGGTGCCGCAGGAGCATCGGGTCCAGACCGAGCGTCGGCCGCACATCGCGCACTGGCGCACTCCGAGGGGAACGTTCACGCCGGTCTTGACCGTCTCGCGCACGGCCTGCGAGACGGAGCGCCGGGAGCCTCCGGCTTCGCCGATGGGGAAGAGCGCATGCACGTTCGGCTTCATGCTCCGCTGGTGGGCCTTCTCCGGCCGACCGATGCGCGCCCCGATCCGGGAGGGCGCCTTCGCACGGACGGGGACCCGCGCGAGTCGACTCACGTAGCTCAACGGATCGGGATCGAGCGGATCGAGCGGGGCCTGACGGAGCAGCTGTCCGCCCTCGATGCCGAGGCCGAGCGTGCCGACGAGCGCCGCGCTCGCATCCGGATTGCCGCGCATCGCGCCGGCGGCCGTGCGGTGATGCAGGAATCCGAGCCGGACCAGGACCTCGCGCCACGCCAGGTCCCACGGTAGTTCGAGGGCTCCGTCGCTCCAGGTCCCGCATCGCTCGACGAACTCCCCGATGGCGCGGATCTCGGCCGAGGTCAGATCGTGCCAGAAGAGCAACCAGCGCGGGTGGAGCGGAACGCCCCACGCGTGCCCGATCTCGACGGCCGCTTCGTACGACGCCGGGTCGAGGGTCTCTTCGAGCGGGGCGCCGGCCGCTCGCAACTCCTCGCGGTGCCAATCGAGCGTGTAGGCTCCCGGGGCGAGCGGCCGGTTGTTCTCCAGGAACTCCCCGAAGGAGACGAGAAGCTCTCCGATGTCCACGATCCGGTGGATGCGGGGCACGAGCTCTCGGGCGCGCGTGGCATCGTTGATCGCGGTCAGCGTGCCATCGTCCAGCTCGACGATCGGGCCCTCCACGAGGTCGCACAGGCCCATCGCCGATGCCTTCCCGGGGTACTCCAGCTTGACCTGGGTTCCCACGGCCACGAAGTTGTGGAGCACGATCATCGTTGCCGGGTTCACCGCGCACGCGGCGAGGCCCGTGGTCCGAGCGCGTCCGTAGACGAGTCGGAAGCCGCCGGGGCGGCCCGGATGGGCGAGGATCGGGCGCCCGCCCACGGCCTCCGTCAGGTACTTGGGCGTTCCGCGGTCGTCCTCGAGACGGCTGTGCCCGAGCTCCGTGAGGAACTCCCAGTCCGGGATCTGGAGCTTCTCCACGATCTTCTGCAGTTTCGCGGCCTTCTGGCAGAGCCCTTCGGCGATGACGAGGCAGGCTCCCCCTCGGATGCCGTTGGTCCCGACCCGGGGAAGATTGCGCCAGGCGCTCACTTCGGCATCTCCCTCGGTCGCCTCTCCGGAGATGCACACGGGGACGTGGCGCACCACGATCTCGATCTCGTGCGCCGAAGGGACGTACTGCAGATGCTGGTAGAACTTGTACAGCGGGATCTCTTCCTTGTAGCGCTCGACTTCGACGTGCTCGGGCCGGTACGGAGCGAGCCCGAGATCCCTTCGGACGATGTCCGCGAGCAGGACCGAGAGCGCCTGCGCGGTCCCTCCCGCGGCGCGGATGGGGCCGGCGTAGTGCAGCTCGATGAACGGCCTCCCATCGGGCCCGGCCGTCAGATGCACCTCGGCCAGCCCCTCGAGGGGAGCGACCAGGATCCCTTCCGTTAGGATGGCGAGCCCGACCCGCAGCGCGGTGTCGACCCGTTGGGCGAGCCCCCCCGCGCGCGTCTCGTCGCGAGCGAGGCGTCGGGTGATCTCGACCGCCACCTCCTCCCGCGGCATGCGTTCCGCGAGCGCCCGTATCTCCTCGGAGATGCCGGCGATATCGAGGTGGGCCAGGAGCTTCTCCACGCGCCCGGCCATATCCTGGGCGCGCGGGATCTCCGGAGCGAGCGTGGGATCGAGCCCCTTACGACGAGCGGCTTCCGCGACCGCGTAGGCGCGGTCGACCGATGCCTCGATGCGTCGAAAGTAGGATTCCACGACGCCCCATCGTCGCGGTCGAGCTTAAACCTAGACCTGCCGAGCGAGGCGCCGCGCGCCTCTGGAGCGGCCGGTCCTCTCCTTGCGAACACGCCAGATGCATTCCATCGGCCATCGCGCCCCCCAGGCGGAGTCGGCGGCAGAAAGGTAGGGGGTCTTCGCACCCACCGGCGCCGCGGTCTCCACGAGCCGTTCGATCGTGAATCCGGACCGGGAGAAGAGGTCGACCCAGTCCCCGTAGGGAACTTGGAACTCGACGGAGCCCTCCCATTCGATCCGGTGCATGCCGAAGTAGGTCCTCCGTAGCCGCCTCGATTGCCGGTCCTTGGCCGGATGGTAGGCGAGGTATCGAACCGGGCTCGCCGTGGCGAAGACCAGGAGCCCATCCGGGCGGAGCACCCGAGCGCACTCGGGCACCGTCCGTCGGGGATCGGCGAACGTCATCGCTCCCCAATCGCAGAATACGATGTCGAAAACGCCGGATTCGAACGGTATCGCCTCGGCACTCCCTCGGACCAGCGGGACCTCGGACCGCGCCTTTCGGATCTCCCGGCGCGCATGCGCGAGCTGGGCGAAGGAGAGATCGAGCCCGATGGGCCGAGCACCCTTCCCGCGCAGCGCGATGGACCAGCGAGCGGCGCCGCATCCCAGTTCGAGGATCGACCGGCCCCGCACCGGACCCAGGTGCTGGACGGTGGATTCCGGGATACGCCATAGCCCCCAGGCCATCGCCGATCGACCTCCGAGCACGCGTTTGCATCGACGCTCGTACGCCGCGCTGGTCCGGTCCCAGTCCGCGCGATTTCGACGCACATCGGAGACGGGCGGCCGGCGCGTCACCGTCGTGCGGCGCGAGGCTCTGGAGCGCGACGCCATGACACTCCCTCCATCGAGGTACGCGGAAGAGCTCTCCCGGGGTCCGACCGGGCCGGTTCAACGAAGCTCGCCCGCTCGGCCCGTACCTCGATCGAGGATGCCCGCGGCTCGCGGCCTCCCCCGGAGCGCCCCTGCGATCGCCAGGAGGGGACCGGATTGAGATGCACCCCGATGTCGGTGAGGA
>JABEUK010000067.1 GCA_013044425.1 Thermoplasmata archaeon
GACGAAGGTCCATCCCTCGGAAAGCAGCGACTCGGCCTCCGCAAGCGAAACCGGCTTCTGGGCGGCGTGTCCGTTTCCGTTCCCCGACTTCGGCGTTCCCCCCTCTCCACCGAGCAGCCGGGTCCGAAGCAGGGCGAGGATGTCCTCGTTCGAGTCCTCCATGTGCGCGACCGCTTCCTCGGGAGATAGTCCGGCGACGCCGAGCAGCGTCCGCCGGAATTCGGCAGCCACGTTGGTCCTGCCCTGCGTATTGGTTTCCAGGAACTCCGAGGCGTTGGCGTATTCCCGGCGAGCCTCTACCAGCAGCTCCTCTCCCCAGCGCTTGCCAACATGGTAGCGAGAGGAAGATCCACCATCGTGGCCGAGGATAGCCTCGCGCAGGTCGCGAGAGATTCGACCCTGCCCCTCTGCAAGAAGAAGGCGCGTGGAACAGTAAGCGCGAAGGACGTACGGACGCCAGCGAACTCCTTCGGGGACCGATGATTGGAGGGCCGATCGGACCTCCTCAACCACGACCTTCGTGGTCAGGAACCCTTTCGAGTACCGGGCATTCTGCTGCGAGCGCAGGGCCACTCCCCGCGTGATGTTCGAAGCCACGACCGGGGACTCAGGGGTGAGCGCCTCCCCTCCTCCTCCCCGGTCCTCGAGATACGCCAGAAATGCCGTAGCGAGTTGCGGAGAACCGAAGGTGACGTAAGACACACGGGTCTTGCTCAGGCTGGCCGGGACTCTGATGGTGAAGGGGACGTCAGTGAAGCTGGGCTTGCCCTTCTCAAATTTCAGGTCGGGGAGGTCGGAGAGTCTGAGCCCGTTCTCCCCCTGATAGGATCCGAGGACCCCGGGACGGACCCCAGCATGAGCCATGAAGAGGGCAAGAACGCGGCCGCGGAGTGACAGATGATCCAGGACGCGTCCCAGCTCCTCAGGGCGTGGAATCCGCTCCTTGGAGAGGCTGGCCCCCTTGATCGGGGAGAGGACCGGGAATCCGTCAAAGGCGACTCGGTGGAACCGAAAAAGCGACTTGAGCCCTTCGAAGAATTTAGAGATGTACGAATCGAGACGCCCTGCCCGCTTCAGCTTTGCAGCGTCCTGGATTAGCAGGTCCCGCAATCGATCTGGATCCTTCTTGGCAAGTGCAAGTACCTTCGCCGGAGTCAAGGCGGTCCGTTCGAGGAGGAGGCCTAGTTGGCGCAGATATTGGTCGGCAGAGAGACGAGAGCGTAGCGAGCGGGCTTCCCACCATTGGAGTACCACAGGATCGGAGAGAAGAGTCTTGTGCCGGCCAATCACCCTCCCAGGCTCCACGACTGCAGGATTGGCTCGGCCGGGTGGATTCTTGCCCATACCTCTGGATAGGTAGGGGAGTATTTGAACGCTCGGGGGAGATGTCGGAGGGGGGATTTGAACCCCCGGCCCCAGGATATCTCCCGGGACGGTCGATCGTCCCGCTATGAGTCCCGTGCTCTACCGGGCTGAGCCACTCCGACAAGGATTACGGGCGAGGACGGTCGGTCCATCGCGCGGCCGCCTTCTATGCTTCGGGCGGGGCTTCACCCGCGGCCGCGATCGGTTCGAGCCCCGCCGAGGGAATCGCGCTCGCGGGGCTCTCAGGCGCGGGTGCCTCGTCGACGATCGTTCCGAGGACCACCGAGGCGCGGATCTCGATCTTCTTGAGGGGGTAGAGCGCCTTCATCCCATGCGCGAGGAGCTTGACGAGGTCGCCGCCGAGTATCTCGCGAACGAACTCGGCTCCGGATCGGAGCTTGGCCTCTTCGATGAGGATCGAACGCATCTTGTGCCGCAATTCGGCCCGTAGCCGCGTCTGCAGGCGCTCCTCGCCGACAGCCACGGGTTTGAGAATAAACTGGACCCCGTCGCGGGTCGTCACGTCGACCGAGAGCTCGATCTTGGATCGTTTGCGCCGCGCGAGGCGTCGCACGTAGTCGGAGGTGAGCGCGTGGCCGATGAATTTCGTTTCGGCCACCCCGTCTCCGCCGATTCGCTCGATCTGAAACCGTAGCTTGACGTGGGCCTTCGCGACATCGGCGCCCCCGGTCAGCTCCTCGAGCGTCGTCTCGAGCGTGCGCCCGATGATCTGTTCCGGCTCGGTGGCGGTCGTTTCTCCAAGCTCGGCGTGCTGGAACAAGCCGGGGGCCCGGACCTTGAACCACTGCTTGGAGCGCCACTTGTCCTTGACCGTACGGGCCAGGGTGGCTTTTCGCGGGGCTTCCTTCTCCGCCATGAGTCGCGGGGCGGCGAGCGGGGTACCCTACTTAACCATGTCGAGACCGATGAGCCCCGTTCTCGGCGAGAAAACAGCACCGAGTCCCCGGTCGGAGACGCGGCAGCCGGTTTGGGACCTTTGTGAACGCTCGGAGTGATGGTCCGGCAGCGCCTGCCGGCCTCGGGCGGCCGCCCCCTCGGGACGCCCGGACCGCCGAGTGGTTCGAGATCGGTACATGGAAGGGACCCGAGAAGCACCGGCCCGACCTGCCGGCTTCCGCACGGTGCTCAAGAACCGACAGTATCTCCTCTTCCTCGCCTCGGCCAACTCCTCCGCCGTGGGCTACTCCGTCTACGCGATCTCGATCGTCTGGCTTGCCTACTCCGTTTCGGGCAGCCTGCTGATCGTTGGGGCGACGCTCTTCATCGAGTACGCCGCGTACACCGCAACCTTCCTGCTCGCACCGTGGGTCGACCGCGCCCGCAACATGCGGACGATCTTCCTCGTGAGCTACCCGATTCAGGCGGCGGCTGCGGCGTTGATCGGGATCGGGTTCCACGAGGGGATCCTCTCCGTGGGCCCCCTTCTCGCGCTCGTGGCCCTGATATCGATCCTTTGGGACCTGCCATGGGCGGCAGCGAACGCCGCTCCCGGCGTGCTCCTGCGCCCGGAGGAGCAGTTCGCGGCCCAAGGGGTGGCGGAGGCGGTCGGGGGAGCGAACAGCATCGCAGGGTTCGCGGTCGGGGGGGTCCTGATCCTCGTGGTGGGGCCGCAGGGCGGGATGTACCTGTACGCCGGGCTGCTCGTGGTCGGCGCGCTCCTCGCGATCCCGCTACACATCCCCGGCCATGGCCGGGAGGGTGAGAGCTTCGGGGAGAGCTTCCGCGACGGCTGGCGCGAGATATTCTCCGGACCGGGCCGGCCCCTCCTGCAGTTGGCGGCGATGGACTCGATCGTCGGGTTCTTCACCTCAGCGCCGGCACTCCTCATCACGCTGCTCGCGAGTGTGACGTACGCTGCATCAGCCTCGACAGGCTACGCGGTCCTGTTCACGGCCGAGGTGGTTGGAGGAGTCGCCGCCGGCCTCGTGCTGGGACGGCTTAACCCACGCGGGCGTATCGGTGGGGTACTGATCGGTTCGCTGTTCGCCGCGGCGGCGTTGATCGTTCTCGCCGTGAACCTCCCGCCGATCGTGGCGTTGGGCGGGATCGCATGGTTCGCGATCGGGTTCGCCACTACGGCCTACCTCAATGCGAAGTACGCCTTCCTACGAGCCGCGGTCCCGAAGGGCCGGCTCGGCCGCGTCGTCTCGAACATGTACCTATTTCCCGGAATCGCCGCCTCGATCGGAGCGCTGGTGATCGGCGACGCGGCCGGGAGCGGCAGTCCCTGGATGGTCGGGATCCTGATCGCCGCAGGGTTTCTCGCGGCAGGGCTGGTGGGGCTTTGGATGCCTCGGGTCCGGGCCTTGCGCTACTGAACGACGGAGCGGTAGTGCGCTCGAAGCGATAGGCGAAAGTACATATTTCGACCCCAACTCCGCACCGGCGTGTCAGGTTCTTCATCCGACCGGCCCGGCGCCGTCATTCGCGTAGGAGCCCGGAGCACTGCGGCAGAACTGCGCGCCTCTCGCGTAGCGGTTCAGAGCCCCGGCGAACGCCTCCGAGCCCGTATCTTGGAGCAGTTGCGCGCCTCCGAAGCCAACGGCGACGATCGCACCACCGCCCTCGCGTCCCTCTTCCCGCACACGGTGCTCCCCGCGTCGACCTACGACGACCTGGTCACGGCGCTCGTATCGGGGGCCCACGTGCTCTTCTTTGGACCCTCGGGCGCGGGCAAGACAAGCCTCGCGCGGGACGTCTGGGAGCTGTTCCCGAAGGAGGCATGGGTCGTCGAGGGATGCCCGGTGCTCGATCATCCGCTGAGCCTCATCGACCCCGCCACCGCGCTCCGGTTCCCTCCGTGCCCGATCTGCGTGCGCCGCTTCTCCCCGACTGGAGACCCGGGTTCGTTCGATCCGTCGTCGGTCGACGCGACCAAGGTCCCATCCGTCTACGCGCGGCTGAGAGAAGGATTCGGGTTCGCGCGACTTCAGGGAAGTTCGGAGGTGTTCCCGGACCATCTGACGGGCAACGTGAACCTGCGTAAGCTCGAGGAGATCGGGGACCCCATGAGCCCGCTCGTCATGGAGCCGGGCAAGCTCCTCCAGGCAAATCGCGGGATCCTGCTCGTGGACGAGATCGGCAAGCTTCCCCTCGGTACGCAGAACGTGCTCCTGCAGGCGCTCCAAGAGGGAACGGTCACCCCCTCCAAGTCCCGAGAGACCTTCCCCGCGGCGTTCATCGCGGTCGCGACCTCCAACCTCTCGGATCTCGACAACATCAACGACCCGCTCTCCGATCGCCTGACCAGCCTGCACGTCGGCTACAACCCCCACCATGCCGACAACCGCCGGATCGTTGCCATCGGACGATCCGAGGCGCTCAAGACCTACGTACCCGAGATCCTCGTCGACGCGGGCATCCGAGTCATCGAATCCTGGCGGCTGCGGTCGAGCGACGACAATCCCGATATCGGCGAGGTCGGATCGAACCGCACGCTCATCGACGTCGGTGCACGGACGTCGGCGATCGCTACGTTGAACGGCCGATCAATCCCAGGGCCGGAAGACCTCAAGGCCGGTCTCCTCCACGCGATGCGCGGTCGGATCCGCGCCCGCAGCGGAGAGTCGTTCCAGCAGAACGTGCGCCGCATCACCGAGTTCATCGATCAGTACCTCGATCCCGCGATCAAGCGCAGCGCGGGGATCTACTGGTGCCGGTTCTTCCGTGGAGTCCTGAAGGAGAGCACCCCCGAGGGAGAGGCCGTGGTCGCGGAGGGGCGCCGGCTCCAGGACGATGCGGAGCTCCAGACCCAGCTCGCCGGCACGACGGGAACCTTCCCGCGGTTCCACCGCTTCCTCGGGTACGTCACCGATCGCGAAGGAGCGGCCGCTCCACCGGGAAACGTCGAGGCCGCGATCGCGGAGTTCCGGCTCCTCGATCGCTACTCCCTCTTCTCCTGCAAGGAGGAGGCCGACGACGACGCCCCCCTCCAGTGAAGCGGTCGAACTTCCCGACTGCGAACGGTTCGTCGACGACGTCACCTCCGACGACCTCCTCGACGCGCTCGACTCGAATGCCCTCGCCCGCGCGCTCGCCGAGCACGGGATCGCCGGTGCGCACGACCTCCTTCGACGCTCGGCGGATCGCGAAGGGGAGCTAGCCCGGCGGCTCGCACGCCTGCGCGAGCGCCTCCGTCGCCAGGCGGAACGGCAGGCCCACCGGGTCTCCGACCAGTATGACCGCCAACTGGAGGAGCTCCAGCTGGCCGAACGCCGATCGCAGGAGGAGATCGACCGAGAGATCGCCGCGCTCGAGGAGCGGCTGCGCGCGGCGCGGGCGGGTCGCTCGACGTTCACCCTACCGGAGTTCATTCCCGACGTGACGGCGGCGCTCCTCGTTCCCGACGCTCCATGGAATCGCCCCCCTCCACGGCCGTCGATCTGGGCCCGGATCCGAGCGTGGTTCGTCGCACTCTTCGGACGCCTGTTCGGCCGCCGTGCGAAGACGGCCCCCAAGAACGAGGGACGTCGGATCTCCATCGCACGGCTCTCTCCCGACGGGAGGACGCTCGGACCGTCGGAGTTCGCCGAAGCGCTCTCCCAATTGAGCCCGGAGGAGACCCACGATCTCGGAGAACGAGTCGCCGGCCGCTTGCAGCAGCAGGGACGGGAGCTCGAACGGACCGCCGAAGCGAAGCGTCGAGACGCCGAGGCTCAGCGCCGACGGCTCGAGGAGGAACGGCGAGAGGCCGTGAAGCGGGCCGACAGCGGGATCGACCGTACGGTCCGGGAGGCCGAGGAGCGGCGGGTCGATCGAGAGCTGCGCGAGAGGGGATTTGTGGCCGAACGCGGCGGCGAGCTCGTCGTGACGTACGGGCTGATCGAGCGGTTCGCGCGTCTGCTCCTCGAGGAGGCGCGACGTACGGCCCCCACGGACGTACGGTTCGCCCTGCAGGGAGGCGCCCCGACCGGAGTCTACGAGAAGGCGCGACTTCGCCAGTCGGTCGAGATCGCGCACCTGGACGTATCGAGCTCGCTGCTCGCGGCACGCCTCGCCGGGCAGAAGCACATCGACGAGAGCACGAGCTACGTCTACCGCGAGGCCACGGGGGAGAGCGTCCACGTCGTCCTCGGCTTTGATCGTTCGGGGAGCATGGCGGAGGGCGGAAAGCTTGAGGCGGCGAAGAAGGCCCTCCTCGCGCTCTACGTGGCGGTCCGTCGCAAGTATCCGGCGGCGACGATCGATGTCCTCGCCTTCGAGAACGAGGTCAAGGTTCTCGATCTGGTCGAGCTGTGGGAGTGCAAGCCCGGTGCGTTCACGAACACGGCCGAGGGCTTGGGGACCGCCTACCGTCTGCTCGCCAACTCGCGCGCGAGTCGGCGCGAGGTCTACTTCATCACCGACGGTCTCCCCGAAGCCTACACCGACCCGCTCGGAGTCGTCCACAGCGGGCGACTCGACCTCGCCATGGATCAGGCGCTCGCGCGGGCCCGGGAGCTGGGCACGCTCGCTCCCCTACGATTTTCGATGATCCTGTTGAAGTCCGACCACCCGGAGTACGAGGCCGCGGCTCGCGCGATCACGCGCACCCTGAACGGGGAATTGATCGTCACGGATCCGCAGCACCTGGGGGTCGAGCTCCTGATCCGCTGGACTCGCGGGACCGAGACCGTCCGGCGGGTGAGCTCGCCCATGCCGACCGCCGTGCCTCCGCGCACGTCGTCGACTCCCGGCGCGGGGCGCCGCCGTCGTGCCGACCGAAGGATGGGAGGATAGCCCCGCACTCTCCGGACGCGAGGACCCGCGGGGCGCAGGGGTGCGGGTTCCAGATCGCCCGCTTTCCCGCGCGGGGGGAAGATCCCACGTTTCCTCCCGCCGTCAATCTTTATCTTCCGAGACGGGCCTACTTCTCGAAGGCAGAGGCGATGTCCGACTCTTCCGAGCAATCCCAATTGCGCGAACACCTCACCGACATCAAGAAGGCGATCCGGGGCCTGGGCCAGGACATCTCGGTCGAAATCCAGCATCTCGACCGGCGGATCGGCGAACTGAGCCAACGCACCGGCCGGGAGGCCGAACGCGCCGGCGGCGACTTCAAGCGCGACCTCACCAAGTTCGGACAGTCGATCGACGAGGGAGCCTCTCGCATCCCGGGCCAGGTCTCCCACGTCGGCCAGCGGATCGGCACGGGCGCGAAACAGGTGGCGGACACTACCGCCTCGACAGTGGTCCAGACCGCGCACCGGGCCAAGGAAGGGACGCGGGACGCCTTCGCACGGGCTGCGGGGGTCAAGCGGACCCCAATCCGGGAGTGGTCCGCCCCCCCGAACGACAACGACCGTTAACCGCCCCGACGGGACGGGGCCACCCGAACGGGGGGGGCACGACGCGGGGAGTCCTCGTCGATCGAACGCGGGTTCGCGAGTTCGCGACGGGCCCGGTCGCGAGCGACGGCGAGGTACTTCGGATCGATATCGAACCCCACGAACGGGATCCCGAGCC
>JABEUK010000068.1 GCA_013044425.1 Thermoplasmata archaeon
CAGCCCGGCCGTCCCGCGCAGGAACGCGCTCGATAGGGTCCCGTGGAACTTGATTACCGGACCGGCCCGGCGCTCGATCTCTTCGAGGTGGTGGACCGCCTCGCAGAAACGAGCGACCGGATCTACATTGTGGATCTGGACGGAATCGAGTATGGCGCGCCACAGCTTGATTATCTTCAGGAGCTCGCGAAGAGCGCCGAGCTCTGGGTGGACGGTGGGATCCGCCGGGCCGATCAGACGATCGACGTGATCGTCGCGGGGGCTCGACACGTGACCCTATCGAGCGCGTTCCTGCGCGGGCCGGCCGAGCTGCGACGCGCCTGGGCGCTCTCGCAGGAGATCATCTTCGAGATCGAGATCAAGGGAGATCGCCTGGGAGGGTTGGATCCGAGCTGGGGGACCCACGACCCCGTAGCTCTCGCCCGCGTCGTACGGGAGGCCGGAGTTACGGATATCTTGCTGAGCTTCCGAGATGCGGACCCGGACTGGAATCTCGTCCGAGCCGTGAGCGCCGGTGGTCCGACCTGGGTCGGGGGAACGTTCGAACGACGGGATGAAGCGCAGCTCGCACCGGTCGGCGCCGCAGGCGGGATCTACCACATCCGGGAAGAGCTCACCGAGTGGGCGAGCGGAGGAGACCACTAGTACTCCCCACGACATCCCGGTCCACTGCGCGATGATGACGACTAGAACCGGCTGATCCTCATGATGAATGATGGGCGAGCTGAGCGCATGTCCGCGGAATTGGAGCGGGGAGATGGGAATCTGCAGCTCCCGGGCAACCGAGCCATTCGGTAGCGTTCACGAGTGAGCAATGATCGAAAGAGTCGATGCCCTCACCCCAAAAAATGCGCGGCAGACCGCGCGTTCAAGGTGGGTTCCCTGGTCCGCGAGATGTCGACTGGTGTTCATGGAGGGATCTGAGCGAAGGTCGCCGGGCCTGTTCCAATCGCCACGCTAAGCCGGGGTGTTCGGCGAGAGCCTTGCGACGCCGCGCGTCCTGCTCACCTATCAAGTCCGCGAACGCCACCTTGACTCCTTGAAGAAGCATCGTGCGGAGGACTTGTTCTTCCGGGGTCGCCCTCGTGAACGGGGGTGTGGCCCGGTGCAGAGCATCTCGGGCCACCGTTCGAATCTCGGCCAACGATGGGGCGAAATCCTTCTCACGCAGGACGTCCTCGAGTAAGCGAGGCCTATATTCGACGTCCAGCCGAGCCGGGTAGTCGAGACGATACCAGTCGTGGTCTTGGAGGAATGAGTACGCGAGATACATTGCTCGGGCATGGGGGCGTTGAGCCCAGCCGGCGAGGAGCATTTGGTACATGTCGTAGAGATCCCGGGGATGCGCACGGTACGCGACTGCTACGAGCTTCTGCCCGAGGAGTTCAGCCTCCCCGAGTACCGGAAAACGCACGTCGTCTGCGAAGAACGGCTTCGGCCCAGGGAGCATTTGGGAGGGCAAAAGCGTCTCTCGGTTCAGAATGTCGAGATCGATCTTGAGCTGGTCTCCGGTCCCCAGTAGGTTCCGGTAGCGACATTCGAGGGTGCACGCTGCCGGTGAGTCGGTGCTTGTTACACGGTAACCAAGGCCACGGACGACGCTCTCGGCCAGATCCACGACTCGGTCGCGCTCGGGGGTACCTGCCACGGCGTCCGGGAACCCCGTCGCCATGAGGTCCAAGTCGCGACGCTCAGGCGCGGGATTTTCGAGCTCCGGAATACATTCAACGCAGTACCACCCTTGAGGGTGAAGCGTCCTGCCGTGGAACAAACCATCTGAATCTCGCGGAGGATCCCCAGCAATCGATGCACCTTCTCGGCCGTGGCCCGAGAAAATCCTTCCCCTAGGGCATCAGCAAGATCGGAGACCTCCACCACCTCAGCTCCTCCCAGGGTAGATGACCCTGAACTCAGCGTCGAGGCGATTCGACGCGCCTTTGGGTTTCGTAGCGAAGTATGAGAGACTCGCACCGGACACGGACTCACGGATGGATTTCAGCAGGGCCGGTGGGACGGCGGTGTCAGCTTGGCTGACCCGAAGGAGGTGGCCGACGCGAGCACGCGTCGTGATATTGGGTGCGGTCAGAATCTCCCGCAGGAGCTTTCGCGGGTCGCTCCTTGGCACGAGGGTTCGGAATGCCTGCAGATCTTCTTCGTAATCTTGTTGCGCGTTCGGGAGGGAGGCGAGGTCGACGAGTGTCCGCTCTGGGCGGGTTACCCGCACCGACGCGCCCCCGTGCCGGACGCGCATGGTGGCGTGGCCCCAAGAATCCCGAGCAACGGAGTGGATATGGACGGGGAATCTGCCCACCGTCCGGAGCCGGGAACGCACGTCGGGGGCGCTGACGTGAACGGTCCTTCTCACGGTGTGTTCTGCCCCATGAAGGACCAGGGCGCTAACCTGAGTTTTCGCGCCGAGCTTGACTGCTGAGCTTTCGGGGTCGGGCTACCATTTCCCGGTCTTCCAGAGTTTGTAGGCCTCGATGTGCTCGGCCCCCACCGGGCCTTCTCCCTCCCACACGACCTCCTCCAGAGCCACCCGGTGATCGCGTCCCTTCCGTCGGCACGTGGCTTCGAGCGCTTCCCCCTCTTCATCCAAGTCGACGCTCATCACCATCACGGATTCCCCGATCACCTGAGCCGAGAAGGGGAAGGTCACGTTCTCTTCGATCCATGTGTAGAACCCCATCGCTTGCTCACTCTCGTCGTGGGCATCCACACACGCATCCTCGATCAGCGCCTCCAGTCTCTTCCGTTTCACGTCCCCAGTCCCCGTTGGCTTCTTCCTCTTCATCGGACCTCCCAGCGAACCATCCATCCCTCTCAATCGGGGGTGGTACGCCCATGGTGACTGTGGAGCTTCAGGTCCCCAGTGATCTCCAAGCGAAGCCGACGGCCGCCCAGCCAGGGGATGGGAGGGTTCTCTTCGACCATGAGAGAGTCCAGGAGCAGCGGAGCTCGCGAGAACCGTCGTATCCGGACGATCACCTCGTCCTCGGTGATCCGCACCTTCCCGGGGCGGTCCAAGAAGGTCGACCACAGCCGACGGGCCGTGGCCCGCTCCCATCCTCGCAGCTCCCGACCGAACCATCGGTAGGCCGCGCTGGCAATCACGTCCAGCACCACGTCCATCTCCACCTTCAGGCGCACCGAGCTCGACAGCGCATCCACGTGGAACGTCCCCACTTGTTCCCGGATCGAGTTCTCCACGTGCGTCCTCAACGGATACCGCGAGAGCAGGGTGGCGGGACCCCGCCTCCGGTCGTTCGTCAGGAGGAACATCGGCGCCTCCTTCCCCAGGTCCCTCGCCACGATCTGCCGCAGCTTCCCCGGATAGCCCTTGACCTTGATCCTCTCCTCGTAGACCTTGGGGTGGCGGTACACGCGGTTCTCCCCCGTCAGGGACACCGTCTTCCAGGCCGACTCGGGAAGGGCGAGGACGCGCTCCACCTCCTGGGGCTGCCGCTCCCGCAGGGTCAGGAAGACGACCTTCCGCTTCTGGAGCGACGCGAGTCCGACGTGGGTGGTCATCTGACTGTCGAAGACCAGCTCCTCCGGGAGCTTCCCCGCCACCCGCTCCCAGTACTCCACGAAGCGGAAGGTCGTCTTCCTGACCCTGCGGGAGCGGCAGCCCCAGGAGGTGGAGCGCGTCCTCGCCCTTCC
>JABEUK010000069.1 GCA_013044425.1 Thermoplasmata archaeon
GAGGCGAGGGGCTTGACCATGTATGGCCAGATGACGGCCGGCAGCTGGGTGTACATCGGCACGCAGGGGATCCTGCAGGGCACGTACGAGACGCTCGCATCCCTGAGCCGAGTCGAGTTCCAAGCACCAGACCTCACCGGGCACTGGATGCTGTCGAGCGGCCTCGGAGAGATGGGCGGAGCCCAACCGCTGGCCGTGACGATGCTGGGCGGTGTCGCCCTTATCGTGGACGTCGATCCCCGCGCGATCGATCGGCGGCTTCGGCTGAAGTTCCTCGATGTGCAGGCGCCCTCACTTGACGAGGCCCTGGCGCTCGTCCACGATGCGGTCGAGGGTCGTCGGCCCCTGTCCGTCGGCCTCCAAGCGAACGCGGCCGACGTGTACCCGGAGATCGTGCGGAAGGGGATCGTGCCCCACGTGGTCAGCGATCAGACCGCGGCCCACGATCTGACGGTGGGCTACATCCCTCAGGGGCTGTCGGTGGAGGAGGCGGAGCGCGCCCGCGTCGACGACCCCGCGGCCTATCTCGCCCGGGTCCGAGCTTCGCTCGCCACGGAGGCCCGGGCCATTCTTGCGATGCAACGGCAGGGAGCGAAGACGTTCGACTACGGAAACAACTTCCGGACCCAGGCGAAGGAGTCCGGCGTCCCGGATGCGTTCGACATCCCCGGTTACGTACCGAAGTACATCCGGCCTCTGTTCGCTATCGGGAGCGGCCCGTTCCGCTGGATCGCGCTCAGCGGCGAGCCCGAGGACATCCGCCGGATCGACCGGATGATCTTGGACGAGTTCCGGGAGAACGAGCCGCTCTGCCGATGGATCCGGCTTGCCGGGGAGAAGGTCCGCTTCCAGGGGCTCCCCGCACGGATCTGTTACATGGGCTACGGGGAGCGGGAGCGCTTCGGGCATCTCGTCAACGCGCTCGTGCGCGACCACGACCTCGTCGCGCCGATCGCCATCGGCCGCGACCACCACGATACGGGGAGCGTCGCGAGCCCGTTCCGAGAGACCGAGGCGATGCGGGACGGTTCGGACGCGATCGCGGACTGGCCCGTCCTCAACGCCCTGTTGAACGTCGCGAGCGGGGCGAGCTGGGTCGCGGTCCATCACGGCGGAGGCGTCGGGATCGGGAACTCGATCCACGCGGGCCTCGTGATCGTGGCCGACGGAACGGCGGAGGCCGACGAGCGGATCCGCCGGACCTTGCACAACGATCCCGGGATCGGAGTCGCGCGCCACGCAGATGCGGGATATCCGGAATCGCGCGCGCTGTTGGCGTCCGCCCGGTTCCGAGTGCCGGGGGAGCCACCGGCGCCTCCGTAGCGGCCCGCGCCGCGCTTTAGTACGCCCTCGACTTCGAACGACCATGTCCCCGAATTCGACGCGGCTCGATCTGCTCGCCCGAAGAGTCCTGTCCCAGCGGATTCAACTCCGCCCGAAGGAAGCGGTCACGATCGAGGCGTGGCCCGCCGCCTTGCCCTGGGCCAATGCGTTCGTGCGGCAAGCCCGTCGGATCGGGGCGAAGCCGATCCTGCTCTACGACGATGAGGCGTCCTACTGGCAGGAGGTGCTCTCGGGCGGGGCGCCGGAGCTCGGTCGCCCCGGGGCCCACGAGTGGGCCGTACTCGAGCACTCGGACGTGTACATTTACTTCTGGGGACCGGAGGACCGAAGCCGAATGCGGGCGCTGCCGGACGCGACCCAGGAGGCGCTGACGGCGTTCAATGCGCGCTGGTACGAGGTCGCGGCGAAGATTGGCCTGCGCGGGCTTCGCATGGAGCTCGCCCGGGCCACCGAGGCCAACGCGCGATACTATGGGGTCCATCTGGGCCGGTGGAAGCGGGAGCTCGTGGCGGCGAGTATGCGCAATCCGGCGGAGTTCGATCGGCCGAGCGCCCGGCTCCGGCGCGCCCTCGAGCGCGGAACGACCGTACGGATCCGGCACCCCAATGGGACCGACCTGACCCTCGCGCTCGCGGACCGGGAGGCGAGGAGCTTCCTAGGGCGGGTGACCCGCGAGACCATGAAACGCCGGTTCGGCATGCTCGCGAGTGTTCCGACCGCGGCGGTAGTGGTCTCGGTCGACGAATCGACGGCCGAGGGAACGTTCGCTTCGGATCGCGAGAACTACCTCCCCACGGGGCCGGTGACGCAGGGCGCTTGGAAATTCTCGGACGGACGGCTGAGGTCCGCTCGCTACGCATCCGGAGGGGCCCGGTTCCGTGGCCCCTACGCGACGGGCGGCGATGGAAAGGATCGTCCGGCATTTCTCGAGATCGGGCTCGATCCGGCGCTCCAAATCTCGCCGGAGCTCGAGGACAGCGAACTGGGCGCGATCACCGTCGGCATCGGCGCCAACGCGGGTTACGGAGGCAAGAGCAAGGCGAGTTTCAGCAGCTGGCTGACGGTGCGAGGCGCGGAGCTGTCGATCGACGGAACGGTCGTGGTCAAGGGTGGGCGCGTCCGCTAGGCCCGCTCGGGGACCGGGACGAACGCACCCGATCGCGCGCCCGGGCGACGACCGTCCGGTCGGTCTCGTAGCTCACGGTCTTCACGGCCTCCTCCGGCGCGAGCCATGCGTGTCGATCGAAGATCGGCTCGAGCCGGACCGACCGCGTGGAGGTATAGGCGAGGAAGTAGACCGCCGTCTTGAGCACGTTCGAGCCGTCGCGCTGCCGGTAGAACCGGTACGCGATCTCGCCGATCTCTTCCCGGAGGTCCACCGAGTCGATACCGGTCTCTTCGACGATCTCCCGACGAGCGGCCTGCGCTAAGGACTCTCCGGGGTCGACATGGCCTTTCGGGAGGCACCAGCGGTCCTCGTCCGCGAGGTGGATCAGCAGGAACTCACCGCTCGCCTCGTGGACCACGACCGCGCCCGCGGAAAGTTCCGGCACGATCGGCGCGTCGGCTCGGAAGGGGAGGGGACCCGGTTTCACGGGCGCCAGTAGGGACCCTCGGCTCTTAGCCCCTCCACGGGGTGAGGAGACCTGTCGATGAACGCTTATGGGGCCGTACGCCTCCGCCTCGCCGGATGCTCGGCCCCGAGGAGGAGTATCACGATCTCGCGACGCTCGTGGTCGCGAAGGCCGCGAAGAACGAGGAGAAGATCGCGGTACGATTCGGCGACACGACCCTCTCCTATCGAGATCTCGATCGCGAGAGTGGGCGAGTGGCCTCCGGCCTCCAGGCCGCGGGGATCGGGCACGGAGATCGGGTCGCCGCGTTCCTGTTCAACGGCCCCGAGTTCCTCTCGCTCTGGTTCGGGCTCTCCCGACTCGGGGCCGTCCTGGTTCCGCTGAACACGGCCCTCAAGGGAGAGATCCTCCGCTACGAGCTCGAGGACGCCGCCCCAAAGGCGATCGTCGTGGACGTTCGGCTCTGGACGACGTACGCCGCCGTCCGTGGTCCGAGCCCGATCCCGAGGGAGTGGATCCTCTCGCCGAAAACCTCGGTCGATGCGCTCCCACCGGACGTCGCGGACTTTGCATCTCTGCCGAGCGACGCACCGCTCGGTCCCGTGGACCCTCCGCAGCCGTGGGAGACCGCGGCGATCCTGTACACGAGTGGGACGACCGGGCCCCCCAAGGGGGTCATGGTGCCGCACGAGGGCTACCTCGTTACCTCGGCCGAGATTGGGCGGAGGAGCCGCCTCCACGAGGGTGCCGTGCTGTTCACCGGGCTCCCCCTGTTCCACTGCAACGCCCAGGAGATGACGACCCTCGCCGCGATGCTCAACGACCTCACCGCCGCCTTCGAGGAGCGGTTCCACGCGAGCACCTACTGGGAGACCGCCGCCGCGATGGGAGCGACCCACGTTTCGCTGTTGGTCTCGATGATCAACGTGCTGTACAAGCAGCCCGAGAAGCCGACCGATCGCCAGCACACCGTGCGCGTCGCCCTCACCGCTGGAACGACGAAGCAGATCTGGCCGGAGTTCGAGAAGCGTTTCGGCCTGACCGTGATCGAGCTCTACGGGATGACCGAGTGCGGGTGCACAACGCTCATGAATCCGCCGAATGCGATCCGGGTCGGGTCGATTGGGACTCCCCTCGACTTCGTCGAGGCCGAAGTGGTCGACGAGCAGGATCGCCCCGTGCCCAACGGAGAGCGGGGCGAACTGGTCGTACGGCCACGGCGACCGTTCACGATGTTCCTCGGCTACCTCAACAAATCCGAGCAGACCGTCGACGCCTGGAGGAACCTGTGGTTCCACACGGGGGACTACGTGACGCGCGACGCGGACGGGTACTACTACTTCGTCGACCGCAAGAAGGATGTCATCCGCCGCCGCGGGGAGAACATCGCGCCGTACGACGTGGAGACCGCGCTCAACCACCACCCCGCGGTCTTCGAGTCGGTCGTGGTGGCCGTCGCCTCGCCGCTCGGAGAGGACGACGTGAAGGCGTTCGTGCAGCTCAAACCCGGCGCGACGGTGGATCCCCGGGCGCTCTTCGAGTTCGCGAGCGAGCACCTTCCGTTCTTCATGGTGCCGAAGTACATCGAGTTCCTGGAGGAGATCCCCAAGACGGCCAATCAGAAGGCCCAGCGCTACCTCCTCCGGGGACGGCGCGGAGGTCAGGAGTATGACCGAGACACCCTCGGCGTCGTCCTCCGCAAGCCGTAATGTCGATCGGGCCGCTCCGATCGTACTGCTGGACGCCAACGCGCTGGTGCTGTGCGCCCGGACCCTCTTCCCTCTCGACGCCGAGGTAGAGCGCCTCGTGGGACCCGCACGGATCGCGGTGCCGACCTCCGTTCTCCACGAGCTCGACGACCTGCTCCAGCGAGGGACCCCGGAGGCAGGGCTCGCTCGGGCCCTGGCCGGGCGGTTTGCCTCGATCGATTCTCCCGGAAGGGGCGACGACGCGATCTTGGAGCTCGCCGTCGAACGCCGCGCCTTCGTCGTGACCGCGGACCGAGCCCTGTCCGATCGACTCGTGAACGCGGGGCTCGACGTTCTCATGCCGAGGGACCGGGACCGGCTCGTACGCCGGGCCGGCCGAGCGCGACCCGCCGGTAACGGTTAAGACTCGTACGCCGCTCGCCGGGATGGAGCCGGCGGCCGGGAGGGAGCGATGCGGGACGACGACAAGCTGTTGGACCATCCGGATGCGGAGTTCGGGAGCGGCGTCATCGGGGTCTGCGATGTCTGCGGCACCCGACAGGCCGTGATCGTCCTGCAGAAGGAGCGCTTCAAGCTCTGCGTCATCGACTTTCTCAACAAGACCTGGCTGAAGAGCACGAACGCCCCGGGCGCACCGCTCCCTCCGTACCGCAGCGAGCGGATCTGGTTCCCGAGCAAGGCGGTCCCGGGGGAGCGCGCGCCGGCCATCGTCCTGACCCCGACCAAGCCGGTCCGCCACCCGGCCGTACTCCTCACTCCCGACGTCTACGGCCTTACGACCACGGTCCTGGACGCGGCGATCCGATTCGCACGTGAAGGGTTCGAGGTCCTCCTGCCCGACCTGGCGAAGACCGCGGGGTTCGGCGCGTCCCTCCACTTCGCGCTCCGCGGAGACGTACGGTTCCGCGGAGGGGTCGCGATCCGATCGAAGAGGGTCGCGACCGTCCTCGGGCTGTACACGGACGCGCTCGATGCCCTTCGAGCCCGCGACATGGTGGACCCGGCCCGCACGGCGCTCTTCGGGACGAGCTACGGAGCGAGCCTCGCCCTCGCGCTCGCCGCCCAAGATCCCAAGCTCGCCGCCGTGGCGCTCGCCTATCCGGTGGGCACGAATCCTCCCGACCTCGGCAAGCTCGTCACCGTGCCCATCCTCTGCATCTCGGGGAACCGGGATCGCCTCGCCCAGAAGGCCCGGGCCCAGCTCGACGCCGCGCGGATGGAAACCCGCAGCGCCTTCGAGTTCGTGGACCTGCCCGGCGCCCGGCACGACTTCCTCTCACGGGATTCCTCCCACTACGATGTCGCGACCGCCGAAGAGGGTTGGACACGCATCCTCGGGTTCCTCCGCCGCCAGCTCTTGCCTCCGCCCCCGAAACCGCCCTCCGTGCCGAGCAAAACGGCCGCGCCCGCCGCGGCCTCCCC
>JABEUK010000070.1 GCA_013044425.1 Thermoplasmata archaeon
GAGGCATATCTCGAGCTCATGGCGAGCCTCTACCATACCTTGATGCGTTTCGACACTACCCGGGCGATCGTGCCGCTCAAACCCAAGCAGGACAGCGCGAGATCGTTACTCGAACGAACCCGGGGGGAGGTCGTCATGGCCCGCGTCGGGGCGCGCAACCGACCCCGGGCCACCCCTCAAAGGGGGACTCCATGAATCCCAACGCGGAGAACCCGCCGCGCCGCACCATCGCCGTGATCGGAGGCAGCGGTCTCTCCGGGATATTCGCCGGGGAGAGCAAGAGGCACCGGATCTCGACGCCCTGGGGGGCTCCGTCGGCCCCGATCGAGGAGGGGCGAGTGGGCGGCGTTCGCACTCTGTTCCTCCCGCGCCATGGAGTCGGCCACACGATTCCACCGCACCGGGTGAACTATCGAGCCAACATCGACGCGCTCCGGGCGCTCGGCGCGGACGCCATCGTGACGGTGAGCTCGGTCGGCTCGCTCCGGAACGAGCTCGCTCCGGGCACGTTCGTGCTGCCGGGCCAGTTCGTCGACTTCACCAAACAGCGGCCCACCACGTTCCATGACGGGGGTCGAGTCTATCACGTGTCGATGGCCGACCCTTTCTGCCCGGACCTGCTGGCGCAGGCGGCCGCGACCGGCCGGGAGCTCTCGAGCCCCTTCGCGGAGGGCTCGACGTACGTCTGCGTCGAGGGTCCACGCTTCTCCACGCGCGCGGAGTCGAAGTTCTTCCGAGGATTCGCGGACATCATCGGGATGACCCTGGTGCCCGAGGTCACGCTCGCGCGCGAACGATGCCTGTGCTATGCCTGCCTGGCCATGGTGACCGACTACGACGTGTGGGCGGAACACCCGGTCGAGATGAGCGAGATCATCGAGACCATGAACCGCAACGTCGAGCGGATGCGCAAACTCCTCTCTGCGTTGATCCCCCGGCTCGCGCGCGCCCCGACGTGCGCGTGCGCGCATGCCCTCGATCAAGCCGGAGTGTGAGCGCTGTTCCCGGGCGCACTAGGCGTGCGGCGGGCCGGCGCGGACCGTGATCGGGATGACGTCCGCCGCGAACTCGCGTTCGGCGATCTCGACCGGGTCGATCATGGAGGGCGGAAGCTCGATCAGGATGGGCGCACCGAGCGAGATCTGAAGGGCCCGAGCGCCGAGGATGCGCGCCCGCTCGAATCGGGTGAAATCTGCCGGCCCCTTCGGCGATGCAACAACACCGGTGGTCACGATAGCATCTCCGAGGGCCGCGACGGGAGTGGCGGCCATCAAGTGCCCATCCACCTGGGCGAGCCTACTTAGCATTTGCTAGGACCCGGCAGGCTCCCGCCGTCCGGGCCGTTCCCCCGATACACGCGATTCTACGGTGAGGCAGAAAGAGTTACGCCCCAACGGTACTTCAGCGAACGTGGCGAGCGGTCATGTAGGGTTCTACAACGCGTTGCTGCGACGGCTGTGGAAGTTCCTCGCGGCGTACGCGGCCCTCCTCCTCGGCGCCACCACCGGGTTCTACCTGCTCGAGGGCGGGAGCGACGATCTGGGCATGTCGTTCTACTGGGCGGTCGTCACGATTGCGACCGTCGGCTACGGGGACGTCGTCCCCACGACGTCGAACGCTCGCTGGTTCACGATCGCGGTTATCCTGGTCGCGGTGTTCCTGACGGCGTACCTCATCTCTATCATCATCGGTGTCGTGAACGACGAATCCCACAAGCGGAACCTCGGTATGCTCGGAACGGATTTCACCGGTCACGTTGTCGTCATCGGCTACGCCGGGGTCGGCCGCGCGGCGGTCCGCGAGCTCCTCGCCGTCGGCGAGCGCGTCGCAGTCGCGACGGCAGACGTCAACGAGATCCCCAACATCCGGTCGCTCGCGCCGGAACACCGGATTTACGCCAGCTTCTATCCGACAGGCGATTCCGAGGTCCTGAACCGACTGAATGCGGCCGCAGCCAAATCGGTCGTCATCTGCACCCCGGACGACACGACCAACCTGATCACCGCGCTCGCGGTCCGCCAGATCGCCCCGAACGTACGGATCGTGGTTTCGGTCACCCGTGCCGAGCTGCGGCCCACGTTGCGCAGCGCCGGGGTTACGTACGTCGCTTCCCCCAACGATATGGGGGGCCGCCTCGCCGCCAACGCCGCGTTCCGGCCCGATGTCGTCAACGTTTTCGAGGATCTCACGAGCGCCTCCTACGGGACGGACATCGGCGAATACGTGCTCACCGAGAAGACCCCACTCTCTCGCCAGGCGCTCTCGGAGGCCGAGACGATGGTCCGCGCCGCGTCCGGATGCATCGTCATCGGGTACGCGCGCCCGCGAGGCCCCGGTGAGTACGTCACGGCGCTCAACCCCCCGCCGTCCTTCCACTTCCAACCCGGCGATGCGCTCCTCGTGATGGGCAGCTTGGAGAATCTGAAGCGGCTCGAAGCGTGGCTCGGCGTACCCCAAGGGCGATAGGCGAGTGCTCCGGTCGAGGTGCGGGCACCGGGATTTGAACCCGAGTTATAGGCTTGGCAAGCCTATGTGATACCAGACTACACTATGCCCGCACATATGGGAAACCATACTCTAAATATCGCATCAACTATTGTGCCACCGTGTCGCGCGCTCCTATCGAAGAGTCGGTAAGCCAGCGCCTCCTCGAACTCTTGCGCGACCCCGACATTCGACGATGGCATAAAGACCACCGGTCCGCGAGCACGGCCGATGTTCAACTCGCGCAACTCGAGTTGTTTTGCCGTCGGAAGGGGGTAGAGCCTCACGGCCTAGTCCAGCTTGGTCGCGACCAGCTCTCAAGGCGATCCCGCAAGTTCCAGGATCTCGTTTCTGAATGGGTCGACGACATGCGCAAGGCGGGTCGCCCCGACAGCTACATCGCGTTGAACTATGCAGCGATTCGAAGCTGGCTAAAGTACAACGATGCGGCCCCTCAATGGAAGCCGGCCCTCATCGTGAGGTCAGGAACGAAGATCGAGAACGAGCAGGTTCCTTCCGTGGGCGACTGGCGCCGTGTTCTCAGTCTCACCAACGTGCGAGGCCGAGCAGCCATTCTGTTGTTGCTGTCCACAGGCGTCCGGATTGGAGTCTTGGCAAATCGCTACTCGACGAGCGGCCTGAGGTTTCGGGATCTTCCCGAGTTCGACACGGCAACTCTCCGATTCACCAAGACACCCTTTATCGTGAAGATTCCGGCGGAGCTCAGCAAGACCAAGCGGCGATACGTCACATTCGGCACGGGGGAGACCGCGCAAGCTGTAGAGGCCTACGCGGCCGAACGGAAGGGGCAGGGCGAGGAGATCACACCTGACAGTCCGGTCATAACGGTCGATAAGCGGGCGCGATTCGACCAGCGCCGCCGATCGGCCGATGGCGCGGCCTTCCTGAGGGAAGAGGGCCTTTCGACCGACATCAAGAAAACCCTCCAGCTGGCCATCGCGGAGAACAGGCCTCGCCCGTACGTCACACGCGCTTGGATGTCAACCCAATTGTTGCTGGCAGAGTCCAGGGGGCTGATCACGCGAGACTTTCGCGAGTCCCTGCTGGGTCATTCTCTCGGCGTGGCCGGGCGTTACAACTTGGACAAGAAGTGGAGACCCGAGCTCGCCGAGGAGATGCGAGAGACCTACCGACGGTGCGAACCGTTCCTATCCACGATCCCCGTGAAAGATGAGCGGGAGACCCAAGCGCGGATTGCGAAGGTCATGCTGATGGGCCTAGGGTACAGTGAGGAGGAGCTTTCCACCGTGAACTTCGATTCGCTGGACATGGCGACATTCCAGGACCTGGTGACGAAGAAGGTCCCATCGGGCGGATCTCGTGCGCAGCAACGACTCGTGGATACCGACGAACTCCCGGGACTGCTCAAGGAAGGCTGGAGGGTGGTCACCGCTGTCAACGGCCACCAAGTCGTCCTCGAACCACCAAATCGCTGAGGTGTACGGAACGGCCCACCGGGGGAATCCGCGTGTCAGTAGGTGTAAGTACCGGCCGCATAATCACTTATTGTGATGATGGACCCTCCCAAGCACCTAACCTACGTTCTGGCCCACCCGGAGGCTTGGCGCCTCTTCGCGCTGCTCGACCAGGGCCGGATCGATCGATATGAGCAGGTCCGAAAGGCACTCGGAATGCACCCCCAGGCATTCCTCCGGCTCGTAGACCAACTCTCAGGTTTTGATCTCGTCTGGCTCCGAGGTAACGGCGCGGCACCTCGTCCCCGTGGCGGGCCGGTTCCTATCCATGTGGAACTCTCTCCGCGCGGGAGAGCCATGCTGGAGATTCTGCAGGCCATGGACCGTGCGGTGGGGAAGCGTCGTGGGGAGCTTGGCGTAAAAGCCACTGGCCTCCTCACTTCGCCGGCATGACGATCCAGATCTTCTGCCCCTCGAGCTGGTTGCCGAAAAAGCGACCCCGGCTTATTCGGATGGGGTTTGGAGTAACCGATACCACCCGGACACCTTTGCGAGGTACTCCCCGCAGGGAATCTCGTCTGGCTCGCCCGTGAGGAGGATTCGCAGTGGGTGATCCGGCTTCAGCTTCTCGACGACGTCCTTCAAGGGGCGAAGGGAAATCACACCAGGTTGTGCGGGGAGGGACCCGCGGGATGACGACCGGGCGAAGTTTGACAAGGCCATCGCCTTGGAGGTTTTCTCCTCGTGAATCGTCCCGGTCGCCACAAGATTTGTAGCTTGGGGCGGGATAAGTAGCGGGCTGACCACGTGGGCGATGAACAATGCGCCGACGGAGTCATCGTTCAGCGTTCGCGAGCTGCCGGCGGTTCAAGTCACCCTGAATGGGATGGGCCGCCGTGCCTTCGCCGACAATCCACCGCGAGCTACTGTTGGCTCCGCCAACCGAGGATCCTCCCAAATGGCCTCGGATTCTCTTCTACTCGGACTACCCGCTATCGCTGGAGATCCACCGCGCCGCGAGCGGAACTATCCGCTACCTCCTCGGAGCGAAAGTCCCGCGGAAACTCCCCTCCGTTTCGCTCGCCATCGAGAACACGTTTCCCCGAACCTCCGTGGGAACCGCAGTGGCGTGCCCGCTCGCGGGTCGGGAGCTGGACACGGGGCTCCTTCTTAGGACCCGTCCTCAACCGCGCAACGACTTCTGGCCGCTACGTATCGAGC
>JABEUK010000071.1 GCA_013044425.1 Thermoplasmata archaeon
CTTGTACTCCACGGGGCCCCCTACCATAGTGGTCTGACCGGTCGCCATCGGAAGGGCGTATCCGTTGGGGGTTATAGACCCACCGACCGGGACGGCACCCACGAATCCGCGCAGCGACCCGGGGTCCCGCTTCGTGATGGGGCCCTCCGGCCCACGTCCGATCGAGGGTATCCTGGGCTCCGATCTGTGGACCGAGGTTGACGACTACGTCTCGAACCTTCTCGTCGCATCGGATCCCGCGCTCGAGCAGTCGCTGATCGACAGCCGCAGGGCCGGGTTGCCTCCCATGCATGTCTCACCGAATCAGGGCAAGCGGCTCCAAATCCTGACATGCGCGTTCCGGGCACGCACGATCCTCGAGGCCGGAACGCTCGGCGGATACAGCACGATCTGGATGGGACGGGCGCTACCGGTGGACGGGCACCTGAACCCGCTGGAAGCGAGCCCGCTCCACGTCCAGGTCGCCCGGACCAACATCCGGGGCGAGCGGGTCTGGATCGGGTCGTGAGCGTCCGCCCGGGAAAGGCGCTCGATACGCTCCCGGTACTTGCCGGAGAGAAGCTTGGGCCATTCGATCTGACGTTCATCGATGCCGACGAGCCGAACAATCCCAGCTAGTCCGAATGGGCGCTGACGCACTCACGTCGCGGCGGCCGGATGGTGGCCGACAATGCCGGACTTCCCGGGCCCGCGGCAGCTATGAGACTCCTTGACTCATGCTACGTTTGTGAAGCATCGAGGGCGGGCCGCACGACGCACTGCGGCCCTCCTGTGGACCGGCGGCAGGGACTCTCGACGCTCGCGCTGCACCTCGCCGCCCAGCGTCCGGGGTACCGGATCGACCGCCTCGTAACATGCATGCCGCCTCGAGCGCGGTTCCGCGCGCATCCCATCGAGATCCGCAGGCTGTACCGAGACTCCTACGAGCAAGCGCTCGTCAACAAGGAGCCTCCCAAGCCGGTGAGAGCCTCCGGCTCCGAGCACGGGCCTCGAGAACCTGCCCAGCCCCTCTCCGTGTCGCTTACTTCGCGCCAGGCGGAGGGCTCGCCCGGCGCCGAGCGCGAAGGAGGAATGCGGCGATCAGTATCGCGATCACGATCACCACGATCCCGCCCAGCAGCACGTACCCCGCCGTGGCGGGCAAGCCCAGGAACGCGCTCCCCGAAGTCGAGGAGCTCGACGTGATGATGACCGGAACGGATGTTTGTACGATCGTGCTCCCGAGTTGGGCCGTCACGGTGACCGTGAGCGATCCCGCGGCACTTCCCGCGACGAACGTGGTCGAGCTGCCTGAATTGTTGGTCAGTTGCCCGAGCGAGGAACTGAGGTTCCAGGTAAAGGCAGCGCTCGTGGGGCATGCGCCCCCGGTACAACGGATCGAACTGGTCAGCGCCAGGCTCGAGTTGACGTTGACCGACACGCTCGAGGGTTGCACCGTGACTGCGCTCAGCGTGATGTTCGAGAGGAGCGAGATCGAGCTGCTGCCGGTGTTGGTAACGTATACGAACCCATTCGGAAGCTGGCCGGCAGCGATCGGCTCTGCGCCTACCGCAATCGATCCCACCGTGCGCTGGAGGGGCACGGAGATCACCGAGAGGTTCCCGGACCCGTAGTCGACTACATACATCAGGCCCGAGGGGCCGTTGGCGAGGATTCCCTCCGGCTCGAGCCCAACGGGGATCCTAGCGGTGATCTCGTTGGTGCTGACGTTGATCCCGAACACGAGGTTGGTCCGGAAAGAGGAGACGTACAGGATCCCGTCGGCTCCGTCGTACGCCATGAGCGTCGGCCCGGCGGGGACCGGGAAGTTAGCCACCACTTTGTTCGTTGCTGTATCGATCACGCTGACGGTGCTGGATCGGTAGTTCGAGACGTAGATTTCTCCGGGACCGTACGGAACGTAGGCGAGTCCATACGGGGTGTCTCCCACGCTGATGTTGGCGACGGTCGTTCGAGTGGGCAGGTCGATCACCTGGACATAGCCGGCGTGGCCAATGCCGACATACATGTATCCGGTCGCCGGGTCGATCGCCATGCTCGTAGGCCCGGCCCCGGTCGCGATCGTGCCGACGACCGCGTCGGTGGTCCCATTGATCACACTGATGGTGTCCTCGAGATGATTGTCCACGTAGATGAGCTGGGTCGCCGGATCGTACGCCGCGAGGGATGGCTCGTTACCGCTCTGGATGGTCGTAAGAACCTGGTTTGTGCTGGCAGCGATGACGTCCACTCCGGGACTGCCTCCGATGGGCACGAACAACTTGCTCGTCGCGGGATCGTAGGCCAGCCCGCGCGGGGATGCTCCCACGCGGAGAGTTCGCTCGACCTGATCGGTGGTCGGAGAGATCACGCTAATGTTGAACGAACCCTGGTTCGCCACGTAGATCCCGTCCGGTTCGGCGCTCACGGCGTCGGGGTGGACGCCCACGGGAATGCCGGCCACGACGGCGTAGGTCGTGGCGTTAATGACCGATACCGTGGACGATACGTTGTTCGCCACGTAAATTTGGTGGCTTTGCGCGCTGTAAGCCAAGCTCTCCGGAGCGATATCGACGGGAGCGCTCGCGATCACGGAGTTGGTCGAGACCGAAATGACACTCACATTGTTCGAGCCGTCGTTCGCAACGAAAACGTCGCCGGTGTCCGTATCCACGGCCAGCGCGGTCGGGTGGACGCCTACGGCCACAGTGGCGACCACAGTATTCGTGAGACTGGAGATGATGCTCACCGAGTTCGAACCTCGATTGGCGACGTAGATCATCCCGTTCAGACCGTTGTAGGCGATACCGTAGGGCTTCGATCCGACGAGGATGGTGGCGATCTCGCGGTGGGTGGTGTCGGAGAGGACGGCCACGGTCGAGTTCCCGGATTCGGTGACATAAATATTCCCGTTCCCGAAGTTCTTCACGATCCCTGTCGGTCGGGCCCCCGCGGGGAGCGGCACGGAGGTCACTACCCGATTCGTAGCCGGAGAGATCACGCTGAGATTGTCGGAGTAGAAGTTCGCCACCCAGATCTGACTGCTCTGAGCCAAGGCGCCCGGATACTGCCCTACGGGGACGTTGGCGAGGATACTGCCGGTCGTGGAGTTCACCACCAGCACGTTGTTGCTCGAGCAGCTGACGAACAGTTCGCCGGTTCCCGGAAGGGCGAGGACGCCGAGCGGGCCGTCCGGTTCATGAATGACATAGGGCGCCGCGCGTTGCCCGTTGCAGGAGTCCAGCGAAGGGTTCTGAGGGTAGAGCACGTTGTTCAGTGTGTCTAGGGTGTACGCGACGTATGCGCTCCCGCCCGGGTTCGCGATAGGAAGCGCGTTTCCCGTGGAACGGCTAGCTCGACCGATCGGTGCCGTCGCGCCCTGGGAGGAAGCCGCCACTGCGAGGGGCGTCGCGATGGTTAGGAGGGCCACCAGTGCTAGAACGCCGAAGAGCTCTCGCGCTCGCCGGGAAGACCTGCTCGAAGAGTAGCGCATGGGGTGACGCCCCACCATGGGTGGCACGACGGCCGACTGTCTATAAAAGGGCCGTTCGCAGAGCCCCTCGGCGGAGGTCCTCTCGGCGGATCGGGCGATCTCGCTTTCCGAACGCCGTTCAATTTCAAACCCTCGGAAGCCAGTTAAGCGCCATGGTGACTACGGGAATCTGTATGGTGCGATGGCCCCCGCCCCGGTACCAAATCCACGTCGAGTTCCGAGCGCCCAGGAAATTCGTCTATCGTTGGTGCACGGACTACCGGCACGACGATGGCCACTTCACGAAAGAGACGTACGATCGTCGCATCCTCGAACGCTCGAAGGAGAAGGTCGTCTACGAGGACCTATGGTGGGAACCGGACGGCTGGCGCTGGCGACGCAACGTCGTTACGCTGGACCCGCCCCACGGATGGCGAGCGGATTCCATCGGAAACGTTCGAACGGCTCGCATTGACTATCGTCTCTTGGAGCTCGGTGGGGACCGCACCCGGCTCGCCTTGAGCATGCGGCGGTGCCCCGGCCTCAGACAGCGGTCTCAGCCATCGAAGGTGGAGCTCGAGCGCGAGCTCCTCCAAATGTGGCAAAGATACGCACGCGCGCTGGAAGCGGACTATCGCCGGTCCATTGGGACGAAGAGACGCGCGCGACGCTCGAGCACGCGTTGAACCCTGGCCGCTGCCCGGCCGTCGAACTCGACGGGAACTCCCGCGCGATGAATCTTCAAGAGAAGCGCTGCCCGCTCGGCCAGCCCCGCTTATCGATCACATCGAACAGGTTGCCATCCGGGTCGGCCAGCGTTACGAAATCCTGCCCCGGCGCCATCGGTCGTTCGAGCTTCGCACCGAGCTGGATGAGCCGTTGGGTCTCTTCCTCGGGGTGCGAGGAATAGAGATCCAAGTGCAGGCGATAGTCCCGGAGCGGTCCTTCCCGCGTCCGGTAGAGCGAGAGGTTCGGGCCACGCCCTTCGGGATCCTTCAGGACGACCCCATCGGGCCCGGGAGGCTCTCGGGGAATGTAGTGAAGCGCTTCCGTCCAGAACGAGATCATGCCCGGGAGGTCGGTGCAGTCGATGACAATCGCGCCAAGCCAGAGTTTCCCCTGCCGCATGGAGCGCCTCAGGTAAAACCGGAGGATGAAGCTGAGGGGGAGGAGGGCTTCGGGGAAGCTTCCTACCGCGGTATCGAGCGGGTGAGCGGGGCTTCCGATCAGCCGGGGCGGACCGTGTGATCGATCGAGATCCCTTCACGTAGAGCCCCCGATACCGTGCAGAACTCCGGAAAGATCTCGACACAGCGATCGAAACGGGAGCGGTCGGCCTCGTCGAGGGGCCGCGTCGCGATCTCGACGATCAGTTGTCGGACGCGGAGTCGGCCTCGGTCGTTCCTCTCGATGCGGGCGCGCACGGTGGTGCGGAGCGGGGTCGCCTTGACATGGGATCGTTCGAGCGTGTTGACCAACGTCGAGCTCATGCAATGTCCGACCGCCATCGCGAGCGCTTGCACCGGATTCGGACCGCGGTCCTCTCCGATAGGCGGCGCCTCATCCACCGTTAGACCGGGGAAGGGGGCCTCTGCGAAAGAGACCGCAAACTGGTACCTGGCGACCTGCTCGAGCTGAACCCGGCTATCCTCAGCGGACATGGGAGTTGGAGGGCCTGTTCGCACTTTACCCGTTCGGACGCTGAGGCATCACACCTGGGTGGCACCCGCGGTCGACCCCGCGGAGCGGGGCTCCCGAGAGGGGGGTCGACCGGGGGGTACCCGGATCCACGAGCGGAGCTTTTGGATCTGGTCCGCCCCCGAGAGAATGAGGACGTACCAGCCCGCTTCGAGCCGGGTGCCGGCGGGCGGGCTCAGCACGACATCGAAGATGCGTTTTCCCCCATCTCTTGGGCGGGGCCGAGCGACTCCGACCAAGGTGGCTCCGGTCTCGGCGCGCACTCGATCGGAGGCGGCATCGAACTCCAACCCGACAAGCGGGTTGGGAGCCGTGAGGGGGAATTCATCCATGCGGTAGTGGTAGGAGGTCGTGGTGAGGTCGTCGAACGTCTGGGCGATCTCGGGCTGGATCGCGGCCGCCGCCACCATGCGCCCGCCAAGCTCGGAGGGAGAGATCACGTACGTAACGCCCGCCGCGTGGAGGGTCTCGCGGAGCTCCTCGCGCATAACGGAGACCACGACCCGCAGGTGCGGCGCGAGTTCCTTGAGGATGAGCGCGGTCATGACGTTGCGCGCGTCGTCGTCGCTCGCGACGATCGCCTCCGAAGCCTTGGGCAGGTTCAATAGCTTCAACGCGGCTCCTTGGGCGTAGTCTCCGAGCGCCACGAAGACATCGCTCTCCGCCGAGAGGTGGGCCTTGAGGTCTGGATTCTCCCGCGCCGATCCTAGGAGGTGGGCGACGAAGGTCCGGATCTCGGTGAGCTGTTCCTGCTGGCGAGTCATGATGGCAACCTTGCGGCCGACCTGAAGCAGTTCCTGCAAGGCCACCTGGGCAACGGGGGTCCAGCCAAGCACGAGCACATGGCCCTCGAACTTAGTGCCGTCTAGTCCGAGCATCTCTTCCTCCCGGGCCTGAAGGGCAAGCGAACTGATCGCGGAGACGACATATCCGATGATCCCAATCGTGGAGAGCGCGAGGATTATAGCGAAGACCTTCGAGACCTCATTCGTAGGAACGATATCGCCATAGCCGATCGTCGAGATCGTGATGATCCCCCAGTAGAGGCCATTGAACACGGAAACCCCCTGGGTCACGATGAACCCGCCTACGCAGACGGTGAATATCCCGGCGATCAACGCGATCGGTTTCCAGATCCGAGCGAGGACCTTGACGAGACGCACGCGTCTCGAATTCGTCGAAGCGGAATAAGCGTAGCCATCTCCCCACGGTGCGGGATCGGGGGGTGGACGGACACCGACCCGTGGCTCGGCGCCGGGGATACCGGCGCGACCGTCGAGGATGCCCGGTCTCCCACAGGTATCCCACCGCTATCTGGAAGCGGATCCTCCCGATGGAAAGCATATCCATCGATCCTAATCTCTGGAATCCACTCCCGAACTTGAGCTCCTCCGCGACGGGCGCGAGCGTGGCGCGCGCACCCGTCGTGGCGGTCTCGGAGCCTTCGCGAAGTTGCCCAGTCACATCGCAGGAAAGTTCTGCCAGAGCATCAGCAGGTTCCCCTCGCTATCCTTGAAGAACGCCGACGCGCCGAAGGAGTCGTAGGCGATCGGCCCGTCCACCTTCGATTCCCGGCTCAGTCGCTCCGGCCGCTGGAACTTCACGCCCCGGGCCCTCATTCTAGCCACAGCAGATTTGGCATTCTTAACAAGAAGCACGGAGTACGCCAGGGCTCTCTTCTCGCGCTGCTGAGGGACCACGAGCCAGATGTCACTTCCACCGACCTTCAGCGTTGCCCAGAAGTTCCTCATCGCGCCCCTTCCGCGGTAAACCACCCTGCCACCTAGAGCCTTCGTGTAAAAGCGGATGGCACGGTCCATGTTGGCGACCGGTACTAGAGTGACCCACTGAGTCCCTGCCGCCACCGTTCCCACCCACTATGTCCTCGGTCTACCGAGGTTCGACGAGCCGGGGTAGTAAGCCCCGGCTATCTAAGTATCCGGGGCCTGTCGCGGGCCGTCCTGAAGACGGGCCTTACGGTGCGGGCCGTACTGAGTCGCAGGAGCAACCGCGAGGGGGGATCGATCTCGAGTCATGTCCGTACGCGGTCAATCTCGCCATGTGCTTACGAAACCCGCAGACGGAATTCACCTAGATTGCCGTGATAGACTTCGGCCCCGGAGATTCGTGCCCGGGAGCTGCGAGTGCGGATGCGCTCCCACACGAGGTCGGGGGAGCGGCGGCGACTCTGCTCAACCTGAGAGGCGACCGGGGCTGCGAACCCCCTCGAATGCCATGAGCGGGTTCGGCGAGATTCCAGCCCGTGAACGGGATTGAGCCGGGACTCCCAATCGCGCTTTTCCCCGGCGACTGAGCCGATATCGACCGCGTCGCCCATCCACCCGGTCCACGACGCGAACCGTAGCTCGTTCGTGGAGAAGGTTACGAAGCCAGAGAGACAACGTGAGAGGAGCACCGCCCGGCTTGCGGCGAAGGGTCTGACCTGAGGTTAGGTCTCCCAGGAGTGCAACATCTCGAAGCACTCCGTGAGCGGGCCTTGGCGGCGAGTCTTTGACGTTGGGGTCCCGGACCAACTTGCGTGCGTCGAGCGCTGGAACGTCAAACTCCTTACTTGGTTTGAATTGAGGAGAAGTTCATCCCCTATTCGATCGTAGGACCCATGTGTCATTGCAGCTCGTAGCGGCGCGGTTCCCGAGAGTTGAGAGCGGGGCGGACCCACGCCTCCGGCTGTACTACCGGGTGATACAGGCACGAGTAGGCCCGCGGGCGAGATTCGATTGTTGCCTCGACTCGTTGGCACTCCCGTCCGGGATGATCCTCGGAAACCCGATGGTCCACCCTTAGAGGGTTTACGCTCACCATGAAGCCGAACGATTGGGCCGGCTCGGTCACCGAGCTCGCCGGTGGACAGGATGGGAGAATGCGCAAAATCGTGGAGGAAGTGGATCGGTTTTTCAAGAATTTTCATGCCGACATCGAGGATTGGAAGTTCTCGATGGAGGATTTTGGCGACGGCACCCGAATCTTCGTACGGTTCCAGATCCACATCAACTCTTCGGGAGCTTCCCACAAGCCCTCCAAGACGCTGGGACGCGAAGCGGTCCAACGCGGGGTCTCCGGCCACCGGGACGGAGTTTCCGTGCGGAGCGACCGACCCCCGCCAGCGGAACGAATGCCGGGTGAGGACCCTCAGGAGTCAGACACTGTCGACGCCGCCAAGCGAGCCGATCTCGACCTCGCTTCGTTTGTCGAGGTCTGGAGAGGGAAGCGCGATAGCGATCTCGGCGGAGAGTACCACAAGGAGGGCGCCCCGGACCTCGATTCTGGATCTGAGTGGAACGGTCACACGCGAAGCGGCGGTGATGGTTCGCTCGATGGAAGGGGCAAACGTACGGATGAAGAACCCAAGGTCCCCGAGCTCCCCGGGTAGGAGGCGCGCCCTGGACGGGGCGCGAATGCGGCACGCGAAATGGGTCGATCTCGCGATCGGCCCTCCGGCACGGTCCCTCCGGCCGCAGCGGAGGAACCTGGTATGACGGAGCCTCGCAATCTCGTATCGGATGCCGCGACGTTGGTCGAGAGGGGCCTCGACACAAAGACGGCCGAAGTGCTCGCTCTTGCGGCCTTCCGGGCGCTGTTTGCAGATGGGATCCGGATGCCGCTGAAGATGAAGGACGTGATCGACATGGAGCTTGTGGCCCGGGATAACAACGTATTCCTGAACATGAACCAGGTCCTCCTGCACGCTCCGGAGCTAGTGATCTGGCGGTTCACCTTCACCTACCAGGGCCATCCGGTCATCGAATACGGTCGCGGGGTAAAGGATGGCATGAAGATCCACTTCCCGCGCCTCTGCGTGCTGCTGATGGCGATTTGGCGGGACAAGAGGAAGACCGCCCGGGCCAAGGCGCGGTCGGATGCCGCCCGAGATCGGCAACTGGCCAATCCGCCCATGCCTCACCCGAACGTCCCGAAGGGGGAGGATACGAGCGCTTGATGCAGATCTCGAGCCCGGAATCCAGCCATGAGGAGCTGCACGTCACATTCTTCCGCCAGGTGTTGCACGACATCCGCCGGATCATGGCCGACCAGTATGGTCTACGTCGAACCTCGGTCCGCCCGATACGATCGGAAGCCTCACGGCTGTCGATCCCCATCAAGATCACGGGCGTACATCCAGACGGCACAAGTGCCCGGTACTTCGGGAAAATTCTGGGGAGCAACGACATCCTTTCGGATCGTTCGATGCAGTTTGTTAAGAACCTGTACTTGCACATGAATGCGCAGGACCCCATCTTCGGCTTTACCGAAACTGCGGAGGATATGGCCCGCCAACAGTACGAGAGCTTGCACGCCATCTACGAGATGGGCATCCCGACTGCAAGGCCGCTCGGGTATCACCAGGTCAGCAAAGGGATGTGGATCCTCGTAGCCGAGTATCTCGATTCGCGGCCGGTTTCGGAATGTGATGAGGTCACGATCGAACAGATCGACACGCTCTTCGGCTATCTCAAGAGGTTGCACCTGAATGGAATCTTCCACGGGGATATCAAGCCAGACAACATCATGCTGGGAGACAAGATCTACATCCTTGATTCGGGAGTTTTCCGCAGGGAGGTGGCCCCCTCCAAGAAGCAAGCATACGACGTGGCTTGCCTTGTCTGCTCCTTCATTCATTGTCACCCGCTGGAGGGAACGATCAAGAGCGCGCGGAGGTACTACTCCCGCCAGAACGTTCGGGATGTGATCGCGTACGTCGACCTCGTGCAACAGCGCCAGGATTTCCACTTTAACGACGTGGAGAAGAAC
>JABEUK010000072.1 GCA_013044425.1 Thermoplasmata archaeon
CACGGGGGGCCGCCACCCGATGAACGCTACCCCCGCCCCTCCGAATCCCGGGGGAGCGCCCGCCTCGCTTCGGCCCCGACGGCGCCGATTCAGTCCATGGTCGTGGGGGCTCGAGGCGTGGGTGGGGGCTGGGCTCTTAGCGTGCTATCTTGCCGCCGGGATCAGCGCCCTCTTCGTATTCTGGGGATCGCTCGGCGTGCTCACGTCAAACCCAGCATGGGTTCCGCCGTACAACCCCATCGGACCTTCGTGGAGCCACCCGTTCGGAATCCTCGACGGAATGGGCACCGGACTGTTCACCGCCGTTTGGAAAGCGACGCCATGGGACCTCGCGATCGTCTTCAGCATCCTCGCCCTCGACGCCGCGCTCGGCCTTCTTCTTGGGGCACTCGCGGGCATGCGGCCCGGGGGCGTCGTCGATGTGGTTGTGACGTTCCTCACCGATTCCATGGGGGCGATCCCCGCCGTTTTCCTCGTGATCGTCCTGTTCGCCGGAATCGCCACCGTCGCTCCACGGGACGCGAACCTCGGGCTCTTCGTCCTGCTGTTCGGTCTGGTGTTATGGCCGACCATCGCGCGAACCGTGCGCGAGAAGGTCCGCACGATCTCCCACGAGCCGTACGTAGATGCGGCGCGCGCCTCGGGTGCGAGCGACACCCGCGTTCTCGTTCGCCACATCCTCCCCCAGTCCCTCAGCCCCGTGCTCGCGCAGATCCCTCTGGACGTGGGCTCTATCTTCCTCGTGCTGTCCGTCTTCACGTGGTTCTCCAACTGCGCGAACCCTGCTCCTCCGAATCCGCAGGTCGCGCCCAGCCCTTGGCCGGTTCCCGTGCTCCCAGCGTTCTCGCCCCTACCCTACACCAACTTTCCGGAGTGGGGCAACCTGCTGGGGACCGGGGCGTGCTGGGGCTTCACGATCGCGATCGGACCGGTGTACTGGTGGATGTTCGTGTTCCCCCTGCTTGCGATCGTGGGTCTGGGAGTCGCGATCGGGCTCTTCTGCGATGGGATCGACCGGTGGCTCCGCATAAGGGGCTAAGGACGCGTGACACCGGGATCGCGGCCGGGGGGGCCTATAATCGGATATAGGGTCCGCGGTCTCGTACCCACCCGGAGGTGGGGCGGCCCCCGAGCCTCCTATATTCCCATGACCGAGATCTCTGCTTCGCTCGATCCGCAGCGCATCCGTGCGCGTACCGCCGGTCTCCGAGTGCGCTCGGCACGTAGTCGCATGGCTCCGGGTCGACGCGCGGTCGCCCCGGTCGTGATCGTTGTAGGGGTCGTCGCCGTGCTGGTGGTCGCATCGGTTGGCGCGCTCTTGGCCACGGGGGTGCTACGAATCGGCGGCGGGGGATCCGGGCCCCTCACCTACTCCGTGTTCTTCAACGAGACCGGACTCGCGGGATCGGGAGTGTGGAGCGTGACCCTGGACGGAAACACCCAGAGCTCGAGCTACAGCTCCATCCAGTTCAACCTGGCGAACGGAACCTATCCCTGGACGACGGCCGCGGCCGGCTACGCCGCCGACCCCCAAGCCGGATTGCTCCTGGTTCGAGGTCCCGGAGCCTCTCAGAATATCTCCTTCCTCCGCGTCAGCACCTACTCGGTAACGTTCAACGAAACGGGCCTGCCCAGCGGAACCAGCTGGACGGTACGATTGGCGGATTCCTCCCGGACATCGAGCGCGCCGTCGATCGTGTTCTCCGAGCCGAACGGTAGCTACGCGTTCAGCGTCTCCGCGTCGGGGTACGCCGCAGGCCCGTCCTCGGGCACGGTCTACGTCACCGGCGAGCCCACCGCCCGCTACGTTCACTTCGCGGCCGGGCCGGCCATGTACGACGTGACCTTCTCAGAAACGGGCCTTGGTTCCGGCGCGAGTTGGACCGTCGTCTTCAACGGGACCGGCCAGACGTCGAGCGATAGCACGATCCAGTTCTCGAGCTTCCGGAACGGAACCTACTCGTACTCGGTGAGCGCGCCCACGTACAACGCGACCCCCGCGAGTGGCTCGGTGACGATCGCCGGAACGAATCCAGCCGTGTCGGTCGCCTTCACGAGCTCCGGCGGGCCGGGGACCGCTGTGACCTATTCCCAGGCCGATGCAACGGCGGCGGCTGCCGCCGCGAGCTACTACGGAAGCGGATGGACCACCATGGCCGCGGCCGCGCTTGCGATCCCTAGCGAATATGCCTACCCCACGTCCCAGATCGACTTTTCATCGTTCTGCCCGGGCCACTGGATTGGGACCCAGCCACCGACCGTCACCCTCCCGTCGACCGCCGCCACGGCCTCGGTCGGAACCGCGGCGGTCTGGTTCATCTTCTTCAGCCAGTCGTCGAGCAGCTCGTTCCTCGTCGGCGACGTCCTCAGCGGGGTCCCGAACCTCCTGTATCTCGGCAGCGGGAGTCAATGCACCGACCTCTCCTTGATCAGCGCCGCGGGCTCCATCGATTCCTCCCAAGCGGTCACCGTCGCCAATGCACACGGAGGTTCCGCGTTCCTCGCGAGTCACTCCGGAACCTCGACCGAACTCGCCCTCGTCGGAGGGGCCGCCTCCTTCCATCTGGCACCGACGTGGGACCTTACGTACACGACCTGCCGGATCGACCAGACTTCTGGGATCGGCGAGGACTTCAACGCGACCATCAATGCAACGAGCGGTCAGCTGGTCTCCACCAGCTCCGGATCGGTCAGCTGCACGCAGGGGCCCGTAACCGTTCCCGCGGCGACGAGCGCTCCGGTCCTTGCCGACGCCAGCGCGGTGGGTCCCTCCGCGCGGTCGACCGAACGGGTGGCCGTCGTGCGCCGCGCTTAGGACGGATCGAGCGTCAGTTCCCTCGAGCGCCTTCGGACGCGATGCGAGCTCGGTAGATCGCGCCGTCCGCGCGCACGGTCACCTTCGAGCCTCTTGAGGGTAGATCTCCTTCCACGATCGCGAGCAGGCGAACCCCCTCGAAGACCTCGATCAGGGCCAGGCGGTGAGGGCTCTCCCAGCCGGTGGCGGGGTACACGACCTCGGTGGACGCGAGCACCGTTCCCGCCGACGCCGCGGAAACGGAAGCGCGCGGCAATCCGCCGCATCGTGGGCACGGCCCGTCGCTCGGGAGAAACGCCGCCTGGCATGCCGAGCATCGCGAGAGCTCGAGATCGTCCGGTCGAAGGCTCATCGTTCCGTGCTCCCCATGACCGTGACGTAGTTGTGCGAGCCGATCCCGCTCATCGCGTGCGCCAACCCGATCTTCGGTCGCTTCGCCGTCGCGTGGCGATCGGCCTCGCCGCGCAGCTGCAGAGCGACCTCGGCCACCTCGGCCACGCCCGAGGCGCCGACGGGGTGGCCCCGCCCGATCACCCCTCCGCTGGGGTTCACCGGAACTCTCCCGTCGGGGCGGACCCACCCACGCTCGAACCATGCCGGGGCCTCTCCCGGCCCGCAGATGCCCAGGTCCTCGATGTGAACCATCGCAAAGGGAGAGAATGCGTCGTGCACCTCCGCGACTTCGATGGCACTGGGTGGGATGCCGGCGGCGTCGTACGCCCGCTGAGCGGCACGGCGCGTCGCCGAGAATGAATAGAGGTCCTTCCGGTCCACGAGCCTCAGGGCATCGAAGCCTTGGCCGAGCCCGAGGATCGTCGCCGGACCTGCTCCTCGCTCGAGCACGAGCGCGGTCGCGCCATCGGAGATAGCGGAGCAGTGCAGGAGCCGAAGGGGTAGGGCTACGGGGCGGCTCGCGGCCACCTCCTCTACGGTGACCGCCTTCTGAAAATGCGCGTTCGGGTTGTTGGCCGCCATCGCCCGGGCATGGACGGTGGCGGTGTCACAGATCGCGGGAGTGAGTTGGAATCGCTCGAGGTAGCGCTGGGTCGCGATTGCCGCGAGCGCAGGCATGGTCGCTCCGGCCGCGGACTCGCTCGGATGGAGCGACGACGAGAGGTCCTTGGTGTTGTCGGCTGTGGGCCGGTCGGTCATCTTCTCGGCGCCCACGACGAGCGCGCGGTCGAAGCGCCCGGACTCGAGGGCGAGGACCGCCGCATGGACCGCCATTCCCCCCGTACCGCTAGAGGAATCCACGCGAAAGCCGGAGCTCGCCTCGAGGCCGAGGCGCCCGGCGAGATGGGGAAGAAGAGGTTCGCGACCCTGGACTCCTTGGGCGAACATCGTCCCGACGACGAGGAGGTCGACCGGCCTGCGCCCGATCCCCTCGAGGGCCAGCGTGGAGGCCTCCACGGCGAGATCGATCAGGCCCTCCGGGCGCTTCCCGTACCGACCCATGCCGATCGAGGCGACGTGGACGCTCACGAATTGCCCGCTCCCGGATGCCGTCGGAGATTGCTCTGGACCTTAAACCTCCCGATGGCGGGGACTCTGCGTGGAGCGGGAGTACCGGCGGGCGAGCTCGGTCTGCTCGACTCGCTGCCCGGACGGCGGCGCCGGCACAGTGGACCCGGCGTCGGGCCACGCAGCCCCGGGCGCAGGAGGTCGGTTCCTAGTCGTACTCGCCGACGGAGGCGGGCTGTGCCGGGTCGCGTCACGACCCGGCCGCTGTACTCGGAACGCGCCATCGTCAACTCCCCAATAGAAACGTGTTGAGGTGGTCGTGTCGGCCTTCTGCAGAAAGCGATGAGCGACGCCTCCCGGGGCGACGCGGGGCTCGATCCCGCCCATCGCTTCGCCGGAGCGATCGTCTCGGCGAGCGACGATCGATGGAGCGCCCTCCTTTCAGTTTGAACCCGCTATCACGTGCTCATCGCCGGAGAAGTCCACCACCTCGCCGCTCTTGCCGGGGATGCCGAACGACTCGCACAGGATCTGTGACATCCTCCCCCGTTTGAAAACGGGGGCTTCCTCGGCGGGGGCTGAACGGTTCTCCCATTCCGCC
>JABEUK010000073.1 GCA_013044425.1 Thermoplasmata archaeon
CGCTCGAGCCGTGCCGGTCCATCGGGGTGCCGAGGCGGACGGCGATCCGAGTCCAGTTTTGGCCCTGCACGGAACCGAGAATATCCGATTGGAAGTGACCATCCGATCCGTAGAGGGTGACGTTCCCGCTACCGGTCAGGTTTCCGGATCGGCTCTCGTTCATGGGCCCGCCCGGTCCGATCGAGCTGACGCTCGTCTGCCAGCTCCCCGAGGCGTTGAACTGGCTCGTGGCCGTCCACGCCTCGACTTCCGTCAGGTTCAACGGGACCAGACCGAGCGCCGGTGCGAAGCTAACGGACACGTTCGCGCTCGTGGCTACGAAGAGCTCCCTCACGAGGCGCGTCGTCCCGTTCGCGGTGAACGACCGCGACTCGGAGAGGTTCGCCGCGGCCTGCGTCGATGCGCGGGTGAGTGCGAGCGCGGGAACGGACGTGCCGTTCCGCAACGTGACCGAGCCGGAGATCGTGAAGTCGGCGACGCTCGTCCATTGTTCCCATGCACGGACGTCAACGCTCGAAGTGGACCTCGGCGACGCGCAACTCGGATGGCAGGCGGTCAGCTGCACCGATACGCCGACCGTGTGGTTCTCGGTGAGGGAGTAGGTGCTGTTGGAGGTGTTCGTTTGGGTCAGCGTCGTCGAGAACCCGTAGGACGCGGTCCCCATGAGCTCGCCGTGTTCACCCTGCAGGTGGATCGTCGTGTTCTGCATCCCGCCGTAGGCCCAGATCGTCCCTCCGTTCGAGGCGGCAATCGTTCCCCCGGCCGGTGCTGCGGAACCGATCGGCACCGTCGCAAGGGCGAGCAGGATCACTCCTACGGCGATCGCGCATGTCCCGGCTCGTGTGACGTTCGGGTCTCGGATTCTCCTCCAGCGGCCCTTGGATGCGCTCATTGCAAAGGGGATGGAGCCTCCCCTGGGGAGATAAGGCACAGTTCAACGAAATCGGGTTTCGCTGGATTCCGTGCTAGGGTCTGCCCATCGACTCTCGGCAATGCGCCAAGCGGAGCGGCTCCCTCGGCGTGCCGGTTCGACGGGCTTATTCGGCCGGTCCCCTCCAACGCCCCGATGGCGATCCTCGGCATCGAATCGACCGCCCACACCGCTTCGGTGGGGATCGTCTCAGAGTCGGCCGAGGTCCTTGCGATCGCCTCCGACATGTACCGCCCGCCGAGCGGAGGGATCCATCCGAGAGAGGCGGCCAACCATCACGTCGACCACTTGCCGGGGCTGGTCGAGCGCGCGCTCGAGGCCGCGCAGCTCGGGCCGACGGACCTCGAGGCGATCGCTTTCGCGCAAGGTCCGGGGTTGGGCCCGTGCCTGCGCGCCGGAGCGACCGTGGCGCGCACGCTCTCTCTCGCGTGGGATCTCCCTCTCGTTCCCGTCAACCACTGCGTCGCCCACGTCGAGATCGCACGGGTCCTGAGCGGACTGGACGACCCGCTCTTGCTCTACGCGAGCGGTGGGAACACGCAGGTGATCGCCTACGGTCGCGGCCGCTACCGCGTGCTCGGAGAGACGATCGACATTGGGATCGGGAACTTCCTCGATAAGCTCTGGATCGCCCTCGGAGGCACCTTCCCCGGCGGGCCTGCGATCGAGGCGGAGGCCAAGCTCGGCACCGAGCTGTTGCCGCTCCCGTACTCGGTGCACGGGATGGACGTCGCCTTCTCCGGGATGCTCACGGCGACGCTGGCCCTCCACGCGAAGGGAGCGAAACGCGCCGACCTCGCCTATTCGGTCGAGGTGACGGCGTACTCGATGCTCACCGAGATCACCGAGCGGGCGCTCGCTCACCGCAAGCACGGCGCCGTCGTTCTGGGAGGAGGCGTCGCCTGCAACGAACGCCTGCGAGCGATGGTGCGCACGATGGTCGAGGAGCGCGGGGGTACGATGTTCGCACCGCCGCGATCGCTGTGCGTGGACAACGGCGCGATGATCGCATGGACCGGACACCTCGCCTTCCAGAGCGGACTCTCGGTCCTCCCGGACGCTTCGGCGGTGCAGCCGCGGCAACGGACCGACCTCGTGGCGACGCCCTGGCGCGAGGCGCGCGCGGCGTCCGTGGGATTATAGCGCGCCCCGGGTTCGAGGCACCGTGGAGGAGGTCGACGTCCTCGTCGTGGGAGCCGGCCCCGCCGGCTCGAACGCGGCCTACCATCTCGCCCAACGCGGCTACGACGTGCTCGTCATCGAGGAGCACGACCGCATCGGCTACCCCGTCCAATGCGCAGGTCTCGTCTCCCAGCGGGTGCTGGACCTCGCGGGCTCGGACCGGTTCGTTCGGCGGCCGATCCACGGAGCGAGCGTCTACGGCCCATCGCTCGGCTCGGTCGAGTTCACGGCGGCGGAGCCGCGCGCGCACGTCATCGACCGGGCCGGCCTCGACATCTACCTCGCCGACCGCGCGGCCCGCGCCGGCGCGCGCTATTCGAGCTCGACCCGGTTCGACCGCGCGCTCGGACCGACGAACGGCCGGACGCACATCGAGCTCTCCTGCTTCGACGGCGAGCCGAGGGAGATCGCGGCCCGGCTCGTCCTCGGAGCGGACGGCGTGACCAGCGCCGTCGCTCGCGCGTACGGCCTACGTCGGCCGGTGGAGATCCTACCCGCGTTCGAAGCGGAGTTTGCGACGAGCCCCGGCGACCCCGACCGGGTCGAGGTGTACTTGGGGCGCGATTTTGCGCCGGGTCTCTTCGGCTGGTGGATCCCCGACGGAGCGGGCGGAGCGCGGGTCGGCATCGCGGCCGACGCCGATGGCACCAGCGCGCGGGTCCGCTTCGACCGGCTGCTCGACCACCTCGAGCGGCGGTTCGGCCGACGTCTGAACAACCCCACCGCCTACCTCGTGAGCGGTATCCCGATCGGCCATGTGCCTCGGACCCATGCGGATAGGGTCCTTCTGATCGGCGACGCCGCCGGCCAGGTCAAGCCGCTCTCCGGAGGAGGGATCTTCACGGGCATGCGGTGCGCGGAGATCGCCGCCGAGGTCGCCGATGGCGCGCTGCGCCAAAACGACCTCTCCTCGCGTGCTCTCTCCGAGTACGACCGCCGCTGGTGGGGGGAGCTCGGCGAAGAGTTCGACCGAGCGCTCTACCTCCGACGCCTGTTCGTTCGCCTCTCGGACGCGGAGTGCGATCGGCTCATCGAAGTGCTGAAGGAGTCCGATCTGCTCGGAACGATCGTCGCGTTCGGCGACATCGACTTCCCGACGCACGTGGCGCGTCGGCTCCTCGCTCAGTCTCCCTCGCTCTTGCGCCTCGTGCCCAAGGCGCTCGGGGCCTGGCTCGCACCGGGGGATCGCTTCGCCCCGGCGCTCGACCCGGTTCGCCGGAAGTAGAAGAACGCTCCGAGGCCCACGAGCGCGATCGCTCCAGCGACCATCCCATAAACGACCCAGACCCACGTGACCGTCTGCACGATGATCGAAGACTCGGGCGTCACGCCCGAGACCCCGAGCGCGGCGAGGTTGAGGGTCGCGCTGCCGTTGGCGAGCTCGGTCGCGTTCTGCCACACCGTCGAGTCGAACCATCCGCGCGATTCGAGCCGGTACTGGGTACCGTTCGCCGTGAACCCGAGGGCAGTACGGATGAGGAAGGACGCGGGGCCGATCGACGCGGCGGTGGTGACGGGGACCGTGATGGTCGCGACCTGACCCGGAGCGAGCGACAGCACGGGGAAGGTGATGTTCGACCCGCTCACGCCGTTCGTGCCGGTGAGCAGGGGGGCGATCGAGTTTCCGATCGGAGTGGCGGGTCCTGCGTTCGATCCCACCGCATAGATGTCCAGGGTCAGCGCGATGCCGGACATCGGCCACTGGAGGAGGTCCTGTACGGTCAGGCCCAGGCTCCCGGAGGACCCGGCGTTCAGAGTCGGGCCGGAGAGGTTTCCGAGGAGGTGGTTGCCCACGAACACCGGTAGCGGCGGGTACGACGCGGCGCTGGCGGTGCCGGTCGGGGCGAGAGCGGCCACCCCGATGGCGAGCACGACGAGGGCCGTCCACGCGACCCGTGAAACGGCTCGGCCGGGCCGGCTACCCACCGTCGGCATCCTCCGCCGGCGCAGCGGACTCGGCCCGAGCCACGAGGCGGCGGATCCGTCGCCAGGCCTCGGCGCGGCCCCGTTCGCCGCCGAGTCCCAGGAACCCCACCGCGCGTGCCCCGAGCTCGCCGCCCCCGTTCGTGCTGGCCTTGAACAGTGCACGCGCGAGCGCTCGCGGGTTGTGGGTCAATTCCACGGCCTCGTCGTCCGCGCGGTACTCCTCGCAGCGCGTGAGCGCCGTCGCGACGCGGCCGAGCACCGGATCCCATCGCATCAATCGCGCGAAGGTGCGGAAGAACGTCAGGTAGCGACCGTCCAGGTCTCGGACATGACCGAGCTCGTGGGCGATCACGCTCTCGAGTTCCTCGGGCGTTAGGGCCGTGCGAAGGCCGCTCGAGAGCAGTATCACCTCACGACGGCGGATGAGGCGCGGGCCCCCGAACTCGACGAGCGTGAAGCTGAAGGCGTCGACCCGCGGGTCCGGGAAGCCGAGGAGAGCGATGGATGTTCCCGGAGGAGGCAGGTGCTCCGGCCAGGCGACCACGGTGGGCTGGAGGATGCTGAGCCAACCGCGCCCGACCAGCTGGTTGATGAGGAACGCGAGCGCCAAGACGAGGGATGCCCCGGCCGCCCCGAGCGCCCAGACCGAGGCGTACTGAGGCTGGAAGAGCGTGAAGGGAGATCGCACGAGCCGCCCGGCGCCGCCCCAGCCGGCCTCGATAACGACCCAGGCCAGGGCCGTCGTGACGAGCACCGCCCACAACGCGAGGAAGGTGGCCGCGAGCCGGAGAACGATGGGGGAGCCGGATCGGCGGACGGCGATGAGCAACCCAACGCCGGTCGCCACCCAGACGACCACGATCAGGAACGGGATTCCGAGTACGGGCGCATCCATGCCGATGCAGGTCCTCGAACGACCTACAGACCCAGCTTCCGACGGAGTTCTCGTTCCTCCGCCGGGTGGAGCTTCTCGATCTCTTCGTTCAGATGGACGACCCCCGCCGGGCCGAACATGTCGACGACCCCCTTAAGCAGATTGACGAGGTACCTCCGCTCGAAGTCGGCCGGTCGGTAGACGTACCGCTCGCCTCCCCGGCAGGTTTCCCGGCGGCGCTTCACGACGCCTTTCGCGTGGAGGCGGGACAGGGTCGTCGCCACCGTGGTGTAGGCCACCCGGACCCCCCGATGCTCGAGGTCCTGGCGAATGGTCCGTGCCGGGGCCTCCTTGAGATCGCGGAGCGAGCGGATCACGTCCGACTCGAGGGATCCGGGCATCTTCCTCCGAGGGACGCTTCGGTTTGCGGCCCTTTAAGACATCCGACCGTGAGGAACGAACGAGTTCGTACTGGACCGGACCCCGAAGGAGCAGGCAAGGCAAGCGTTTATGGCCGCCCCTCAATCGGGCGGAGGATGAATCCCCCGGCGGACCCTCCTGCCTCGATCCTGGACCTAATCGGGGATACTCCGGCAATCCCGCTGCGTCGGGTGACCGAGGGAGTCCCCTACCGAGTGCTGGTCAAGCTCGAGTTTCTCAATCCGGGCGGCTCGGTCAAGGACCGGATCGGCACCTCGATGATCGACGAGGCCGAGCGCGTGGGTCTGCTCCGGCCGGGCGGGACGATCGTCGAAGCCACCAGTGGGAACACGGGGGTCGGACTCGCCCTCGTCGCGGCGGTCCGGGGCTACCGCTGCGTCTTCGTGCTCCCGGACAAGATGAGCTCGGAGAAGATTCGGCTCTTGCGTGCGTACGGCGCGCGCGTGGTGGTGACTCCGAGCCAACTGCCCCCGGAGCACCCGATGAGCCACTACTCGGTCGCGCGTCGGCTCGCGCGGGAGATCCCCGGGGCCTACTACCCCAACCAGTACGAGAACGAGGGGAACGCGCTCGCTCACTACCGTACGACCGGGCCCGAGATCGATCGCCACGGCGGCGAGGACCTCACGGCGGTCGTGGCCACGGTCGGGACCGGGGGAACCCTGAGCGGGATCGGACGTTACTTCAAGGAGCACCGCCCGTCCGTCCGCATCGTCGCGGTCGATCCGGCGGGTTCGATCCTCGGGACCTACTTCCGGACGAAGGAGGTGGCGAAGGTCGCCCCCTACCTCGTCGAGGGAATCGGGGAAGACATGATCCCGAAGTCGATCCACTTCCAGTACATCGACGAGTTCGTCGAGGTCAACGACGCCGAGTCGTTCGCCATGGCGCGCCGCCTCGCCCGGGAGGAGGGGCTCTTCGTCGGGGGCTCGTCCGGATCCGCGGTCGCGGGAGCTCTGCGCTGGCTGTCCACGCGTCCGGTGCCCGCCGGCTCCACGATCGTCATCGTTCTCCCCGATTCCGGGGATCGGTATCTTTCGAAGTTCTACTCGGACGAGTGGATGCGCGAGAAGGGATTCCTCGACCCGGGCGCCACCGCGCGCAGCCTGCTTTCGCGCAAGGGGGGCCTTCCCGCGCTGGTGGCCGCCGAACCCACCACGCGTGTTCGAGATGCGCTGGCCCTGCTGCGCCGACATGGGTTCTCGCAAATGCCGATCCTCTCCTCGGGCGCGAACCTCGGGAGCGTTCAGGAGGAGGAGATCCTGCGTCGGATGCTCGAGGACGAGACCGTCGTCGAACGCACCGTCGCCTCCGTCCTCCGGCCCCCCTTTCCCGAGGTCGGCGCCGACACGCCGGTGGCGTCGGTGCTCCATCGCTTGAAGGAGGAGCGCGCGCTGTTGGTCCGGGAACCCGCGACCGGGACCCCCATCGGACTCTTGACCCGGTACGACCTGCTGGGATTCCTATCGGAGGAAGGAGCGAGCCATGCGATTTGACACCCGGCTCATCCACGCCCACCAGCCTCCCGACGCGGCCACCGGGGCCGTGAACACCCCGATCTACCTGTCGAGCACCTTCGCCCAGGAGGCACCGAACCGCAATCGAGGCTACGTCTACGGGCGGACGGCGAACCCGACGCGCGACGTCCTCGAGCGCGCGCTTGCGGACCTGGAGGGTGGCGCCCGGGGCCTTGCGTTCTCCTCGGGGCTCGGCGCGCTCGTCAGCCTGCTCGAGAACTACGGAACGGGGCGCCGGATCGTGTCGGTCAACGATCTCTACGGTGGGAGCTGGCGCCTGTTCGAGCACCATCGCCGCCAGTTCGGCCTGAGGATCGACTACCTCGACATGACGGACCTTGATGCGCTCCGGGGAACCCTCGCTGGGGGCCCGACCGATCTCGTGTACCTCGAAACGCCGACCAATCCGCTGCTCCGGATCATCGACCTCCGTGCGGTCGCTCGCCTCGCCCACCGCGCCGGAGCGCTCCTGGCCGTGGACAATACGTTCGCGTCCCCGGCCCTTCAACGCCCGATCGAGCGAGGCGCGGACATCGTGCTGCACTCGACCACGAAGTACCTGGGGGGCCATTCGGATGTCCTCGGAGGCGCACTCGTCCTCCGGGACGCGGCCCTGGGGGACCGGTTCGCGTGGATCCAGAACGCCGCGGGAGCCGTTCCGAGCCCGTTCGATTGCTACCTCGTCCTCCGCGGGCTCCACACGCTCGGAGTGCGGATGCGCGCCCACGGGGCGAACGCGGGGGCCGCCGCCGAGCTGCTGGAGGGGAGCCGAAAGGTCCGCGTCGTTCACTATCCCGGCCTCGCGAGCCACCCCCAGCACGGGCTCGCCCGTCGACAGATGGACGGCTACGGAGGGATGATCAGCATCGAACTGCGCGGCGGTTCCGCGGCGGCGCGCCGTTTCATGCGCGCGCTTCGGGTCTTCACCCTCGCGGAGAGCCTGGGAGGCGTGGAGTCGCTTGTCGAGCACCCGGCTACGATGACCCATGCGAGCGTACCACGTCGGGAACGCGAAGCTCACGGGATCGGAGACGGCCTCGTCCGCCTCTCCTGCGGCATCGAGGATCCCGAAGACCTCCTGGACGATCTGCGAGCCGGTCTCAGGGCGGCCTAGACGATGCGTCGCGTCACGATCTACGATACGCTCTCCCGCGAGAGCCGGCTCTTCGTGCCGCGCTTCCCCCCGCGTGTCGGCATGTTCGTCTGTGGACTGACCCCATACGACGAAGCCCACATCGGTCACGCCCGCGTGGCGGTCGTGTTCGACATCGTGGCGCGGGCGCTCGCGCGGTGGGGATATCGGGTGTTGTACGTCCAGAACGTCACCAACATTGACGACAAGCTCCTGGGCCGTGCCGGCCAGCTCGGCGTCGACCCGTTCTCGCTCTCCGATCGGCACTTCGCTCAGTGGCGCGAGGCGATGGAGCGGCTCGGCGTCCGGTCGGTCCAGTACTACCCGCATGCCACCGACTACGTGCCCGAGATCCTGGAACAGATCGGCCAGCTGGTGGACCGGGGATTCGCGTACCGAACGGACGACGGCTCGGTCTACTACGAGGTCGCGAAGTTCCCCGGCTACGGCAAGCTCTCCGGCCAGAAGGTCGAGGCGCTCCGGCCCGGAGCGCGCCTGGAGATCGATCACCACAAGCACGCGCCCGAGGATTTCGTACTGTGGAAGGCCGCGACGCCGGGCGAACCGAGCTGGGAGAGCCCGTGGGGCCCGGGACGACCCGGCTGGCACATCGAGGATACCGCGATCACGGCGCGACTGCTCGGCCCGCGCTACGATCTCCATGGAGGTGGCCTCGATCTGAAGTTCCCCCACCACGAGGCCGAGATCGCTCAGGCGGAGGCCGCGACCGGACTCGCCCCGCTCGTGAACTTCTGGATGCACGCCGGCCTGGTCTCGATGGGCGGAGAGAAGATGTCCAAATCGCTCGGGAACGTCTACTCCCTCACCCAGGCGCTCGACGAGTTCGGCCCCATGGTGCTTCGATTCTACTACCTCAACGCCCACTACCGCAGCCCGCTCGAGTTCACGCGGGGGGAGAGCTTGGAGGCCGCCCGCGAAGCCTACGCTCGCCTGTCGCTGCCCTACCGGCGCCTCCGGTCCCAATGGGACCAAGAGGCGCCCGAGCGCGTCGGCGAGGATCTTCCGGAGGAGCTCGCGAGCGCCTCGGCCGATCTCGTCGACCATCTCGACGAAACCCTCGCGAACGACTTTCAAACACGCGAGGTGATCGCGCAACTGTTCGTCTGGGGCCACCGGGTGGCCGAGTGGTTGCCCAAGCTCGACCGCCTCTCGAGCGGAGCGCTCTCGACGCTGGCCGCCCCGTACCGCTGGGTGGAGGAGACGCTCGGGCTCTTTGAGGAGGTCGAGCAGAGCGGTTCGAGCGATCTCGCCGCTGCGGTCGGGGTCGCGATCGAGGCTCGGACCCGCGCCCGGACCCGCGGAGATTTCGCAGAGGCCGACCGGATCCGCGACGCGCTGCGGGCGGCGGGGATCGAACTCGAGGACGATGCGACTGGAACTCGGTGGGAACGCACCGGGTCGAAGTGAGACGGCCCATGCGCGGCTTCGGGTTCTCCGAGCACGGCGGGCTCGACCGGACCGGCTTCGTGGAGGTGCCCGAGCCCACACCCGGGCCGGGGGAAGTTCGGATCCGGATCCGAGC
>JABEUK010000074.1 GCA_013044425.1 Thermoplasmata archaeon
GCGCTGGAGCCACGCCCGAGTCTCTCCCGTCACGACGTACGGAGCCTTCTGAAGGTCCGAGATCGTGCGCGACCCCGTCAGGAACATCGCGACCCGGACCTCATGGACGATCTGTTCGAGCTCGCGCCGCGTCTCCTCGTAGCTCGAAGCGGCGACCCGCAGCACGCCTCCGGCCATCCCCGCGGCGGTCGCCCCCAACGCGACGGCTCGCGCGACGTCGAGCCCGGAACGGACTCCGCCGCTCGCGACCACGGGCAGGCCCACCGGGAGGACCTCTCGGACGGCCGCGGGCGATGGGATCCCCCAGTCCCAGAAGGTCCGTCCCAGCCGAGCTTCGCGCTCGGCACCCTGGTCGACGGCCCTCCAGTGCTCGACCGCGGCGAACGAGGTTCCACCGGTACCGCTCACATCCAGTGCCCGCACGCCCTGGTCGCGCAGCCGCTCGGCGACCGAGCGCGAGAGTCCGGCCCCCGTCTCCTTCACGAGCACCGGGAAGGCCCCCGCGAGCTCTCCGATGCGAGCAAGGGCGCCTCGGGCCCGTCGATCGCCTTCGGGCTGGACCATCTCTTGGAGGAAGTTCAGATGGATCGCGAGGGCATCGGCGCCGATCAGCCCCATCGCCGCCCGTGCGTCGTCCGCGGTGATGATGCGATCGCCGGGGGATTGCGCGATGATCTGCGGGGCGCCGATGTTCGCGAACTTGAGCGGAACCGGGTGCCGCGCCACGACCGAATAGCTCTCGGGGTACTGGCCCTTGAGGATCGCGGCGCGCTCGCTTCCGACGCCCATCGCGATCCCGACATCCGCGGCGGCGTGCGCGAGATTGTCGTTGATCTTGGCCGCGTCCGGGAAGCCCCCGGTCATCCCCGTGATCATGAGCGGGGCCCGGAGCTTCTTGCCGAACAGGGTCGTCGACGCATCGACCTCCTCGAAGTCGATCTCGGGGAGGGCGTTGTGGACGAGCTGGATGTCGTTCCAGTAGCGATATCGCCCCTCGACCTCCCGGCCCAGGACGACCTTGACGTGCTCGGCCTTGCGGTGGCTCAAGTCCAACCCATCCGCGCCGAGCTCCTTAGCGTCCCGCGGCTCGCGCCCAGCTCCCGTAGTAGACATTCGTGCGGATCGCTCCCGAAAGCGCCCCATCCCGAAGTCCGCTAATAATCCCTGCGTCGGATCCAGTCTCCGCGATTTGGAGCGCAACGTTCGATTTGGCCCGGATCCCTCCCGTAACGTCCGGAGCTCCCGAGGGAGGAGCGAGGGCCGCGACCGACTCGGCGGTAATGTCCGGTAGGACCCCCCGCCGTCCCCCGTCAATCGGGCCGAGGACCCCTTCGACGTCGCTGACAAAGATCACTCGCTCCGGGTGGAGCGCGCGCGCGAGCTCGAGGGCGATCGTGTCGGCCGAGAGGATGGAGAACCCCCACGCCGAATCGGGTACGACGTCACCGAACGAGACCGGCATATGGCCCCGGGCGAGCGTCGCCGCGAAGGGGGCGAGGTCGATCCGCCCCACGCGACCCTCGTGCTGCAGCACGTGGTGGGCGAGCGGGATCGACCACGGGGACGCACCCGCCTCCACAAGGGCTCGGAGGACGGCGAGGTGGAGGCGTCGCACCTCGGCGCTCACGATCGCGGCCCCGCGCGCCCGTTCCCGGGGCGCGACCCCGGGCGTCGGCGGGCGGTTCAGCTCGAAACGCGCGGCGGTGCGGTGGCCGAACCCTCCGGCACCGTGCAAGACGATTAGGCGCCGGTCGGCGATTGACGCGAGCTCGCCGGCGAGCCGGGCCAGCACTTTCGCCCGCAGCTTCTCGATCTCGCGCTTGCGCGTGATGACGCTCCCGCCCAGCTTCACGACGACGATCGGCGGCGCTGTGGGCTCTGGGGGCCGGTCGGCCATCGCTCGACCACCTTAGGCGCGGTCGAGCCCCGTCCGACGGTTGAACAATAGGAACGCCCCCGCGAGCACGAAGACCACTCCGGAGAACGCCGGCCAGACGAAGTAGATGAGCCAGTAGATGATCAGAAATATCCCGACGCCGCAGAGCACGGCCGCGAGTACCACCCACGGGACGGAAGCGTGCGAGGTCTCCGCGGTGGTGAGCTCGCTCTCCACCGCTCGATGTTCATGCCCGGCGTCCGACATCGAAACGGTCACGATCTCCCCCTCTAAATCGGTTCGGTGCGAAGCGCGAGGGTCGGGTCGCGGGATCGCGCGGAACGGCGCGAAGATTCCCGTCGGAGGGAAAAGCTAGATATGGCTCGCTACCCTCCGACGCGCTGCCCGAGGCCCGGGTAGGCGTGAACGGTGCCATCACTCACACCCGACCGTCGGCCGGCGGAGACGCCGAGCCGACCCTCCAGTAGCCATATCGCCAACGAGGCGGTCTCGCAGGTCCGTGACCCGCCACGGGGCCCCACCGCGGCACCGACCCCGGAGCCCGAGAGGGAGACCCCCCCGGCGGCCCCATCGACCAGCGATGCGGCGGCCGTCTTCGATTCCCTGCTCGAGGTCAAGGGCGAGCTCTTCAAGGGCCGTCGCGAGGTCCTGCGGGACTCCTACATCCCGAGCCGGCTGCCGCACCGTGAGCATCAGATCCACCAGGTCGCCGAGGTGCTCGCTCCGGCGCTGCGCGGCGATCTCCCATCCAACCTGTTGATCTTCGGCAAGATCGGCACGGGCAAGACGGCCGTCGTGGCCCAGGTGCGTCGGGACATCGAGCGGCGCGCGGAAGTCTCCGAACACATCCAGTTCATCTACATCAACTGCGGGAACATCGACACCCCCTACAGCCTGCTGCAGATGGCCGGCAATACCTTCGCCGCCAAGGAGTCCGATCGGATCCCGACCGGCTGGTCCCTCGACCGGGTGCAGGCGGGGATGCGCCGCCTCATGGACACCAAGGCGCGCACGGTGATCCTCGTCCTGGACGAGATCGACCGGCTCGTCGTACGGAGCGGGGACGGCGTCCTCTACACGCTGAGCCAGATCAACACGGAGCTCGCCAACGCGCGCCTCGTGATCGTGGGGATCTCCAACGATCTCAAGTTCACCAACAACCTCGACGCCCGGGTCCGCAGCCGCCTCAACGAGGAGAAGATCCTCTTCCCACCGTACGACGCCTTGCAGCTCCAGGACATCCTGCGCGAACGCGCGAAGGAAGCGTTCCGGGATGGGGTCGTCGATCCGGGCGTCATCGAGCGGTGCGCGGCGTACGCGGCCCTCGAGCACGGGGACGCTCGCCGGGCGCTCGCCCTCCTGCGCCTCGGCGCTGAGATGGCGGAGCGCGACCACGCGAAGCGGATCACGCCGGACCATATCGTCAAGGCGAAGAACCGCCTCGAGCAGGACGTCATCATCGACTGCTGCCGGACGCTCCCGACGCACTGCAAGATCCTCCTCTATGCGATCCTGCAAGCCTACGAACGACGGCGGACGGGCGTGCTCACGGGGGACGTCTACGAAGGGTACGCGAAGCTCGCGCAGAAGCTCGGCCTGCAGCCGCTGCATGCCCGGAGCGTGTCGAATCATCTCTCCGACCTCGAGGCGCTCGGGCTGATCCGCGCCACGATCGTCTCGCGGGGCCGCGGGGGGCGGACCCGGGAGATCATCGTCGATGTGCCGATCGCCGAGACCCTCCCCGCCCTCGAAGAGGACCCGCTGCTCGCCCCGCTCGGCCGTCCGCGCAACCGCGGGCAGCTGTTGCTGACGAACTTCGACAACCCCGCGCGGACGACCCCTTACTGAGGCGACTCGACCGCCGTGCGTTCGGCCTCGCTCGCGAGCTCGCCCGCGCTCGCGCGACGCCGCGCGCGCTCCCGTCGCATCTCGGAGAGGTCGCGGTCGAGATCCCGCATCTCCCGAGCGTAGCGGCGCAGCCGCACGCGCGAGATCGCTTCGAGCGTGGCGATCTCCCGGTCGAGGGTGTCGTCCGAGGCCCGGTATCGGCTCATGGGGACGGGTCGATGTCGATCTGGGCCTTCTGGAGCTTGGAGGAGAAATCGACGAAGACCGTCTTGAGCTCGGTGAACTCCTCGATCGCGACGCTGCCGGCTTCGCGCCCGCCGTTGCCGGTGTTCTTCACTCCGCCGAACGGGAGTTGGACCTCGGCACCGATCGTCGGGGCGTTGATGTAGGTGATGCCGGCTTCGAGCTCCTGCATCGCCCGGAAGGCGCGGTTCACATCCCGGGTGTAGATCGACGAGGAGAGCCCGTAGCTGACATCGTTCGCCACGCGCACCGCCTCCTCGTAATCCTGCACCCGCAGGACCGACAGGACGGGCCCGAAGATCTCCTCCTTGGAGATCCGGGTCCCATGGGCCGTCTCGAAGATCGTCGGCTCGATGAAGAACCCACGATCGTACTCCCCGCCGTGGAGCTTGTGGCCCCCGATCCGCAACGTCGCCTCCTTCTTGCCGATCTCGATGAACTCGAGGATCTTGCGTTCCTGGTCCTCGGAGGCGACCGGGCCCATCTCGATCTTCGCATCGAGCGGGTTGCCGACGGAGAAGTGCTTCAGCCGTTCGAGCAGCATGCCGAGGAACTCGTCGTAGATCTTCTCGTGCAGGATGAGTCGGCTCGTGGCGGTGCAGCGCTGACCGGAGGTGCCGAACGCGCCGAAGAGGACGCCGTCGAGGGCAAGGCGGAGGTCCGCGTCCTCCATCAGGATGACCGGGTTCTTGCCCCCGAGCTCGAGGTGGACCATCTTCAGGCCCTGCGCGCCCTTGACATAGACCTCGCGACCGGCGTCGACCCCGCCGGTGAAGGAGATCGTGCGGATCCGAGGCTCGGTCGCGAGGGCGGTGCCGACGATCCCGCCGGAGCCCGTGACGAAGTTAAGGACCCCCGGAGGGAGCCCGGCCTCCTCGTAGGCCTTCACGACCTCCGCCGCGCAGCCGGCGGTGTTCGATGCCGGCTTGAAGACGATCGCATTGCCCGAGATCAGAGCCGCCGCGATCTTCCAGTTCGGGATCGCGGTCGGGAAGTTCCACGGCGTGATGCAGGCGACGATCCCCTTCGGCTGGCGGATCGTCATGCAGAACTTCGAGCGCAGCTCGGACGGGACGGTCTCCCCGGCCAGCCGACGGCCTTCGCCCGCCATGTACTCCACGAAGTCGATCGACTCCTGCACGTCGCCCCGGCCCTCTGCGATGACCTTTCCCATCTCCCGGGTCACGATCCGACCGAGCTCCTCCTTGCGTCGCTTGAGGATCTCGGCGACTCGGAGCAGGAGGTCCCCGCGATGCGGAGCCGGGGTGTCGCGCCACTTCGGGAACGCCGCCTGCGCGGCGTCGATCGCCGCGGTGACGTCCTGCGGGGTCCCCGAGATGAACGAACCGACCGGCTCTCGGGTGGCCGGATTGATCGTTTGGAATCGGGTTCGGCCCGCGGGCGAGACCCACTTGCCGCCGATGAAGAGTCCGTATTCCGGAGCCCTCTCCGCCATGGTTTGTGTCCCTCGGACCCGCCGACAGGGTCCAGGTCTTTAAGGGTACCCGGACGACCCCGGAACGTTAACGCGGCGAGGGCCCGATCCGGGTCCGTTGGGGATGCTTGCCCTGCGAGAGCGCCCTCTCGCCGATGAACGGCAACGGCCGCAGGTAGCGCTCTCCTCCCATCTCCTCCCGCAGCACTTCCGGGATCTCGATGCGGCCGTCGGGCCCTTGGTAGTTCTCGAGGATCGCGATCATCAACCGGGGGAGCGCCACTCCGGAGCCGTTCAGGGTGTGCAGGTACTCCGGCTTGTCCGCCTGGGCCCGACGAAGGCGGAGGTTCGTCCGAACGGCTTGGTAGGCCTCGAAGTTGGAGACCGAGCTGACCTCGAGCCAGCGGGAGACCCCCGGGGCCCAGAGCTCGAGATCGTAGCACTTGGCGGCCTTCTCGGGAAGATCGCCCGCGCATAGGCTGAGGACGCGGTACGGCAGGTCGAGCCCCTGGAGGACCGCCTCCGCCTCGGCCCGGAGGGTCTCGAGCTGCGCGTAGGAATCCTCGGGCGTGCTGAAGTTGACGAGCTCGACCTTGTCGAACTGGTGGACGCGGGCGATTCCTCGGGTCTCGACCCCGTGACCTCCGGCCTCTCGGCGGAAGCACGGGGTATACGCCATCACCTTGTACGGGAGATCCTCTGGGAGCAGCACCTCGTCCCGGAACAGGTTCGTGACGGGGACCTCTGCGGTCGGAGCCAGCCATAGGTCATCGAGTCGGACCTGGTAGGAGTCCTCGGCGAACTTCGGCAGCTGTCCCGTCCCCTGCATCGAGGTCGAGTTGATCAGGATGGGCGGAACGACCTCGACGTACCCGTGGGAGAGGTGGAGTCGACGCATGTAGCGGATGAGCGCGTGTTCGAGCCGTGCGAGATCGCCCCAGAGAACGTAGAAGCCTTCCCCCGCGACCTTGACGCCCCGCTCCTCGTCCAAGAGGTTGAGCTCGTGGCCCACATCGAAGTGCGGACGCGGTCCCACGGGAGCCGCACGCCGCATCGCATGCTCCGCGACGACGACATTCTCCTTCGCGTCCCGGCCGGGTGGGACGGAGGCGTGGGGGATCTGAGGGAGCCCGAGCAGGCCGGCTCGAAGGCCCTCCTCCGTCGACTCGCTCTTCGTTTCGAGTTCCCGGATCCGTTCGCGCAGTTGCCCGAACTCCACGCGTCCGGCTTCCGCGACGTCCGCGGGATTCGGCCGGCGGGCCGCTGCGTTCCGCTGCGCGCGCAGCCGGTTGATATCCTCTCCGAGCGACCGCCGCTCGCGGTCGAGTGCGAGCAGTCGGTCGATCTCACCGGGATCTCGGCCCCGGGCCACCAAGCCGGCGCGCAACAGGTCCGGGTGTTCGCGGACGTAGGCCATCGGGTACATCGGTTCCACCCCGGTGAGCCTCGGAACGATTAACGGTTGTCGTCGGGCCGAGCCGGACGATGGGCCCGTAGCGCAACGACCCCCAGGTCGGGTCGCGGCCGGAGCGAACGGGCCGCTCGCGCGAGGCACCACCGCTATCTGAATGGGACCCGTACCGCTCGCTGGGTCCCGCGCGTGAGCCGCCAACGATCGCTGGAGGAGTTCAGCAGCGGACCGGGGCCCCTCGTTCCTCCGGTGGTGGTGCGGCGGCCCACGTGCGACGGGTATCCGGAGATCTGGCGGATCGACAGCGGGAACATCGTCCACCCCTTCGTCCGAGCCGGCACGCTTCGTGCGCTGCCGTTCCAGACCGATCTCGCCCGCATCGGGCTCGAGGAAGACCTCCTGGTCGTGCTCCCGACCGGCCTCGGCAAGACCGTGATCGCTGCCTTGATCGCCGCCGAGGTCCTTCGCCGAACGGACGGCAAGATTCTCGTGCTCGCCCCGACGCGCCCGCTCGTCCAGCAGCACGCGGACTCCTTTGGGCGATGGCTCCGCGAGATACGACGCGCCCGGTTCACGGGAACGGTCAAGCGGCCCGTCCGCGAAGGGGCGTGGGAGAGCAGCGACCTGGTCGTCGCGACACCCGAGATCGTCCAGAACGATCTGGCGGCGGGCCGGTACGATCTCTCGGACGTCCAGCTGCTCATCTTCGACGAAGCCCACCACGCGGTCGGCAAGTACGTCTACGTCCCGATCGCGGAGCGGTACCGGGGGGAACGTCCGAAGGGAGGCCGTGTCCTCGGCCTGACCGCGTCCCCCGGGGGCAAGGACGAGCGGATCGAGGAGGTCGTCGCAGCCCTTGGGGTCGCGAGGATCGAGGCTCGCAGCCGGGAGGACGACGGGGTCCGGGAGTACGTGCAGGAGGTCGACGTCGAGTACCGTTGGGTCGATCTGACCCCGGAGGTTCGCGAGATCCGAGATCGCCTCCGGGACGCCTCCCACGAGACGGCGCGGCGGCTGCAACGCCTGGGGTACCTGCGCCAGAAGCCGATCGCATCGTTGACCGTCAAGGATCTGATCGCGCTACGTTCGGAGATCTTCGCCCGCCCCGGGCCGATGGTGCGCAAGTTCGGCCCGCTCTATCATCAGCTCATCCTGCTCCATCTCTTTCATGCCGAAGAGCGTCTCGAGACGCAGGGCGTGGGGCCGTTTCTCCAGTATCTCGACCGCCTCGCAGCGAAGGAGAAGCCGAGCCGAGGCGACCGTGCGGTGCTGGCGCTCCCCGGCATCGAGAAGGCTCGCCGGGAGGCCGAGATCTACCTCGGTAGTGGGCGCGAGGCGTCCCACCCCAAGCTCGACGCGCTCGTCGAGCTCGTCCACGAACAGCTCGCCCGTCCTCAGGAGCATCGGCCCCGCATTCTCATCTTCGCCCAATACCGGGACACGATCCAAGGGGTGCAGTCGGTCTTGGAGGCCCAGGGTTGGAAGGTGGGCCGGTTCGTGGGGCAGGCCACTCGGGACGCGGCGGACCCGGGAATGAACCAGGTCGAGCAGGCCCAGATCCTGGGCGCGTTCCGGGCCGGGGCGTTCCCGATCCTGGTCGCGAGCAGCGTCGCGGAGGAGGGGCTGGACGTGCCCGACGTCGACCTCGTCGTGTTCTTCGAGTCGGTCCCGAGCGAGATCCGGGCGATCCAACGCCGGGGACGAACGGGGCGCACCTCGACCGGGCGCGTCGTGGTCCTCCTCACGCGGGACACCCGAGATGTCCGACATCAAGCCGCGGAGGTCCGCCGCGAACGATCGATGCGCCGGATCGTGCGCAAGCTCTCCGCCGCCTCCAAGATGCGGGGCGCGGCCGGATTGGCCGAGCAGGCGCGCACTCGTCGAGCCCCTCGCCGAAAGCGGGCGAGCGCCTCGCCGGCCTCTTAAGCTAGGGCCCGGGGGCGGGTCGACGGCTGAATTTATATCGCGCGCCCGGGGTCCCTCGTCCCGGTTGGCGCTCATGGACCTCTTCGGCGAAATCACCGCCAATCTCGGTATGGTGGTCTTCACGGGACTCTCGTTCCTGCTCATCGCCTATCTCGTCCACTGGATGATCCATCCAGAGTCGGACTGATCGGAGCACCGTGTTCGATCCACGGGGTCTGATTGACGTAGTCCTTGTACTCGTCGTCGTCCTCGCGATGGCGCCGTTCTTCGGGCGTTATCTCGGACAGGTCTTCACCGACCGACCCGCGTTCGGGGACCGGATCTGGAACCCCATCGAGCATCAGCTCTTCCGGCTCCTCGGTACGAACCCTCGGCATTCGATGCGATTCAAGGAGTACACGATCGCGCTCCTCGTCACGAGCGCGGCGATCGTGCTGTGGATCTTCGCACTGATGGTCCTCCAGTCCTCCCTGCCATGGAACCCCAACGGGATCCCGGGGATGTCGTGGGACCTCGCGCTTCACACGGCCTCCTCCTTCACTACCAACACCGACTTCACCCACTTTGTCGCCGAATCGCAACTGAGCCTCGGCGGTGCGATCCTGGGGCTCCAGATCGCGCTGTTCCTCTCCGCTGGGACCGGCCTCGCGGTCGTGGTCGCCTTCATCCGGGGGTTCACGCGCCAGGACGGCACCCTCGGCAACTTCTACGTGGATCTCGTCCGCGCGGTCACCCGGGTCCTGCTCCCGATCGCGATCCTCGGTGCGGTCGTCCTGGTCGCGATGGGACTCCCCCAGACGTTCACGAGCTCCGTCACCGCCTACCCCATGACCGGCGGCGCCCAGACCATCTACCTCGGTCCGGTCGCATCCTGGACATCGATCGAGATGCTGGGCACTAACGGCGGAGGATGGTACGCCGCCAACGCCGCCAATCAGCTCGCCAACCCGACGGTGCTCTCGATGCTCTTCCAGACGGGGCTGATGCTCCTCATCCCGTTCTCGCTCCCGTTCATGTTCGGCCAGATGGTCCGCAAGCCGAGCGAGGCGAACCCGTACATCGCGACGATCCTGATCGTGTTCCTGATCGCGCTCGGGCTGTTCATGTACTTCCAGTATCTCGGAGACCCCGCGCTCGGCTCGATCCCGGGCCTGACGATCTCGGGGAACTACCCGGTCGGACAGCAGGCCCTGGGGACCTTACCGGAGACCTCGTTCTTCCAGATCTCCTCGATCTACGCGAACGTCGGCGCCCAGGAGATGGCCCTCGGGTCGATCACGCCCGGCGCTCAGATGGTGACGTTCTTCGGCATGTTCACGCAGAGCACCCCCGGCGGGGTCGGCACCGGATTCGGCGTTCTCCTGGTCTTCTCGCTGGTCGCGGTGTTCATCGGCGGCCTGATGGTCGGCCGGACCCCGGAGTACCTCGGCAAGAGGGTCGGCAAGGACCAGATGCGTTGGTCGGCGTTCCTCCTCATCAGCCACCCGGCGGCGATCCTCGTGCCCGTCGTCGTCGTGTTCGTCGCCGGGCTCTCGATCCCGGCGCTGGGAGCGATCGGGCCCAATCTGCAGGTGAACGCCCACCAGTTCTCGATCCTGCTGTACGAGTTCACGAGCGAGAGCGCGAACAACGGTAGCGCGATGGGCCCGATCAACGACAACACCGTCTTCTTCAATCTCGTCGGCTCAGCGGTCATGCTCGTCGGCCGGTTCTTCCCCATGATCGCGATGCTCGCGATCGGTTCGCTGTTCTCCGGCGAGGAACCGATCCCCGCTTCGGCCGGGACGCTCCAGACGAACAGCTTCACGTTCACCCTGTACCTCACGCTGCTGCTGATCATCATCTCCGGATTGCTCTTCCTGCCGGTGCTCGCGCTCGGACCGCTCTCCCAGGTGGGAGGCTAGCGTGATCGAGCCCACCCTGGAGGAGATCGCGGCCAGCTCCGCCGCGACCGCCGCCCCGACGCCCCGGAAAGCACCTCACACCTCCTGGCGCCGCGTACTGAGCGATTCGTTCCGTTACTTCGATCCCCGACGCGAGGTCCGCCACCCGGTCATGTTCGTCGTCTGGGTATTCTTCGTCTTCCTCGCGGTCCTCACGGCCTTCCCACGAGCGTTCCCGGATGTCGCAGCGACCTACAGCGCGGGTTACTACTTCGCCCTGACCGTCATCCTGTTCCTCACGCTCTGGTTCGGTCATCTCGCCGAGGCGATCGCCGAGGCGCGCGGCCGGGCCCAGGCGGAGAGCCTGCGCCAGATCCGCAGCGGGATGCGGGCGCGCCAGCTCCTCCCGGACCAAACGACCCACTGGGTCCCCTCCGATGCGCTCCACATCGGGGACTTGGTCGTCATCGAGGCCTCCGAGGTCGTTCCCCTGGACGGGGACGTCGTCCACGGCGCCGCGCTCATCGATGAATCGATGATGACGGGTGAATCGGCGCCCGCGATCCGGGAGAGCGGAGGCGATCGGACGAGCGTGCTCGGCGGGACCCGCATCGTCCAGGGCACAGTGACCGTCCGCATCTCGGCCAGCGTCGGGCACTCCTTCCTCGATCGTTTGATCGGACTGGTCGAGAACGCCGGTCGCGAACCGACCCCGAACGAGCTCGCGCTCGGTGTCCTCCTCGCCTCGCTCACCGCCGTCCTGCTCGTGGTCATTGTGACCTTCGCGGACCTGGCCGGGCCTTCCGGCGTCGTGACCATCAGTGTCGCGACGATCCTCGCGCTGTTCGTTGCGCTGATGCCCACGACCATCGGAGCGCTCCTACCGGCCATCGGGATCTCGGGGATCAACCGGGTCGCGAAGGCGAACGTGATCGCAAAGTCGGGCACGGCCATCGAGGCCGCCGGCGATCTCGACGTGCTGATCCTGGACAAGACCGGGACGATCACGGTCGGGAACCGGCTCGCGGTCCAGTTCATTCCCGCCCCCGGGGTCGACCCGAGCGAACTGGCGTCGGCGGCGCTGCTCTCCTCGAGCCTCGACGAC
>JABEUK010000075.1 GCA_013044425.1 Thermoplasmata archaeon
AGGGCATCGAGATCGTCACGCGTCGCGAAGTTGCCGGTAGATCCCGGGCGCCGCGCTGCCCGGAGTGCGACCGCCGCGCTCGCTCGCTCGGTACGGCCCGCGGCTATCGATGCCCGGGCTGCCACGCCCGCTGGCCCCCCGAAGCCGCGCGACGCGTAGAGGTCCGGCCGGAGTTCCCGGCCGGAGTCTACCATCCGACGCCGTCCGCGCGCCGGCACCTTGCCCCCCTCGGCCCCGAGTCCCCGCTTCCCAATACATAAGTACGCAGCGGCCGCTCCGCGGAGCATGCCGTTCGCTCCGCTTCGAGGATTCCGGGACTACGTCCCTCCCGAGGCCGGAGCCCGATCGGAGCTGATGCGACGGATGCGGGCGAGCGCCCGCCGGTGCGGCTTCTCCGAGCTCGAGACCCCGAGCGTCGAGCCGCTCGATCTGTACAAGGTCAAGAGCGGCGAGGAGATCGCCCGGGAGGTCTGGGCGTTCCAGGACAAGGGCGGTCGCGAGGTCGCGCTCGCTCCGGAGACGACCCCCTCGCTCGCCCGGATCTACGCGGAGCGGGCGAAGTCCGAGCCCCTTCCGGTCAAGTGGTTCACGGTCCAGAAGCTCTGGCGCTACGAAGAGCCCCAGGCGGGGAGGACCCGAGAGTTCTCCCAGCTCAATTTCGATATCCTCGGCGTGGGAGGCGTCGAGGCCGAGGTCGAGACGCTCGCGTCGGCCGCGCTCGCACTCGATGAAGCCGGCGCGTTCGGGCTCTACGCGTTCCGGATCAACGATCGGCCCCTCGCGGAGGGCCTGGGCCGTCACTTCGGAGCCTCGGACGTGGCGGCGTACTTCCGCACGGTCGATCGCTATCGGAAGTCGTCGGAGAAGGAGTTCCTCGCGGGCCTCGAAACCGCCGGGATCGCGGCCGACCGCGCCGGCGAGCTCGCCGCCCTGTTCGGCTCGGTCGGAGCCGGTGTGCTGCCGGCGGACCTGCCCGCGTTCTTCGACCGGATCGAGGCCCTCGGGCTCGAGGAGGAGGCCCGGGCCGGCGTCGCGCGGATCCGGGCGCTCATGCGACTGTGCGAGCCCGCGGGGATCGCGGACCGCGTCGCCTTCGATCCGACCGTGGTCCGAGGCCTTGCGTACTACACGAGCACCGTCTTCGAGGCGTACGCGAAGGATGCGAGCCTGCGGGCGCTGTTCGGTGGGGGACGGTACGACCGGCTGATCGAGCTGTTCGGCGGGCCGGCCACTCCGGCCTGCGGGCTCGCGATCGGAGACCAGACCCTCGAGATCCTGTTGAAGGAGCACGGCCGCTGGCCGGAAGGCGAACCCGCCCTCGATACGTACGTGGTGACGGTGTCGACGGAATTCCTGCCCGATGCGATCCGCCTCGTCCGGGAGCTCCGGCAGGCGGGGGTCTCAGCCGACACCGATCTGTTGGGGCGCTCGATGTCCCGGCAGCTCAAGGAGGCGGCGCGCCAGCGTGCCCGCCGCGCCCTGATCCTTGGGCCGCAGGAGGCCTCTCGTGGTGCGGTCGTGGAGCGTGACCTCGCAACGGGGGGCCAACGGGAGATCCCGCGGGACGAGGCTGCACGACCGGCGTGAGCCCCTCCAACTGATCGGCGTCCCACAGGAGGATCCCGGGGGGAGACTCACCCTCTTCGATGTACCCGTACCAGTACACGACCGCGCCTTCTCCGAATATCTCGGTGTACGGCCCGAGCTGACGCTTGAGGTTCTTGCGTAGCTCCACGTCGTCACCGAAGTTCGCTTTCGATTCGATCCAGGTGATCTTCTGGCCGAGGAAGACGATCGGGTCGTCGAGGAGCGCATCCGGGGTCTTTTGGAACTTGCCGCGAAGGTCCTTCTCCGTACGATACCCGATCCCGTGCTTCTCGAGCCAGCGGTACAGGCGTTCCTCGCCCTTGATCCCGCGCTCCCGTTGGAGCTCCATCCCGCGAGGCGAGTAGATCATATCGGCCGAGAGGAGCTCCTCGACCTCGTGCCGCAGGCGCGCGTCGGGGGCCGATTCGGGGTGCAGGAACGATCCCCACACCTGCTTGCGCGGGACCCCGAGACCTTTCATGAGGATCTGGCCCGCCAGGACGGGCGGAAACCGCCACTCGCGCGAGATCTCGAGCATGCTGCGGCCGCGCTTCCACTCGGAGAGCACGCGGGGGAGCTGGTGCTGGACCGGATAGAAACGTCGGGTCGCGTCCCGCGTGACCCGGTGAGTGTGGATGACGAAGAGGAGCTCCTCGTCTCGATGTTCGTCGTGGGAGATGCGGTGCACGTCGTCGAGCGTCGCCAGGGCGTCATACAGGCGACGGTAAGTGGGGCGGTCCATGGGAAGCCGAAAAGTCCTCCGGACGATTCGGCCGGTTCAACCGCGGTTGGGCTTAAGGCTATGGCCGGGCGCGAGGCGCCCCGTGCGAAGGTCCGGCGTGCCCACCCGTCGCGCTCACGTCCGTTCCTACCTTGGCCATCGGAGCGGGGACTCGCTTGTGGAGGTTCCGTTCCACTCGATCGGCGATGCCGCGCACGTTCTCCAGCGGTAGCGCGGTCTCGCGCGCGATCTCCCCGACGCTCTCCCCCTGCTGCAGCGCCACGAGGATCCGATCGATCCCCGCGTACCCGAGACCGAGCTCGGCCTCGTCCGTCTGGTCCGGCCAGAGACCCGCGCTGGGAGCTCGCGCCCGGACCGGGTCGGGAAGCTCGAGCCGGGCTGCGAGGGCCCGGACCTGCGTCTTGTACAGCTCCCCGATCGGAAGCAGATCGACGCCCCCATCCCCATGCTTCGTGAAGTATCCGAGGAGGATCTCCGACCGGTTCCCGGTGCCAAGGACCAGTCGATGCCGCTCGCGAGCGAGGGCGTAGAGCGTTGTCATCCGGATCCGGGCCTTCGTGTTGCCCCAGGTGACCCGATCGGAAACGTCCGGCAACGCCGCGCGGAAGGCGTTCTCGATGGGGGTGATCACGACGGTCCGCCGCTCGATCCCGAGCGCATCCGCGTACTCCTCGGTCTCCTTTCTCAGGGCCTCCGAGAACGCCGCGTCCGGCAGGAGAACTCCGAGCACGCGATCCCGGCCGAGCGCGTCGGAAGCCAGGCGGGCCACGAGGGCGCTATCGATGCCCCCGGAGAGGCCCACGACGGCTCCTTCCACCCCCTCGCTCCGCGCGTTGGAACGCAGAAAGGAATGGATCGTCGCCTCGACGTGCGCCGGCAGCTCCGGCACTCGAGCGTTCACGCCTCGACCCCTACCGGCTCGAGGGAGCGCACGGTCTCCCAGTTCCTGCGGCAGCCGCACTCGAGCTCGCGCAACGGCTCGAACTCCTGAGTGAGCGAAGCGCGCTGGATCGCGGCGAGTACCCGGCGATCACATCGACCGCAGTTGTGCGGCCCGCGCGCGAGACCGCCCGCCGTAGGGAAGGAGACGAGCCGTGCAGCGCCGCGCAGAGCGGCCCCCTCGGTCATCGACTCGACCACGCTCCACAGCCACGGCGGCCGGTAGCGCCGGCGATGGTAGAGCCACTCGACCACGGTGCCGTTCTGGATGTGGACCGGATTGATGGACAGTGAGTCGAAGTGGGCCCGGGCGGCCCCTACCGAGGCGACCACATCGGCGATGGCTTCGCCCTCCCCGAGATAGGGGGGCTTGAGGAGCAGGTACGCCTTTGCCCGCATCCCCGCGGCTCGCACCCGGTCCCCCGCCGCAAAGTACTCCTCGGGCGGCGAGCCCTTGTTGACGAGCCGGGAGAGCACGTCCGCGTTGGCGCTCTCCAGGCCGAGGGCGGCCTCGATCTCGCCGGGGAAGACCTCCGAGAGCGGCGCGAGAACCTCCGGCGTAGTGAACTCCGGAAGCGTCTCGAACAGGAAGCGATGCGCCTTGCCGGCGAACGCGCCGAGGATGCGACGTCGGCTCCCAGGGTCGACCTCGCGGTCATCGAGGAAGCTTCCCGAGGTGTACACCTTGACGTACGGCTCGCCCCGGTACCGGTCGATCGCAGCTTGCAACTGGTGCGCGAGCTCATCGGGCGTGGCCGAGCGGCCCAGCGTGTCCTTCGCGTAGCCACACATCGAGCAGCCCTTCACGTCGGCCCAGTAGCAGCCGCGGGTCTTCAGGATCAGCACGAATGCACGGACCTCCTTACCGCCGAGAGCCTCGGCCTCCACCCATTGGTTGACGAACTGGCGGGCGGCATCGGGTTCGGCCGGCGCCGGGCGTCGCTCGTCGGCGACCGCGCGGGCGATCGATCGCGCGCTCACGACTCCTCGACCTCGACGCGGACGTCCATCCCATCCGTCAGATGCAACGTCTCCCGGAGCGACTCGGGGGCGACGAACTCGACGACGTCCTCGTAGTGGGTCCGATCCGGCCGGATGAGATGACAGGGATGGTCGACCAGCCGGGCCACGTAGCAGGTCGCGCCCCCGAAGGTCCGGTCGCCGGCCCGGAACCCGTCGATCCGGATCCCCGCCCAGTGGCGCACGAGCCCGATCTGGCGACGGGGTCCGGCTTCGATCCGAACGTTGAGCGTGCCGGGAAACGGACCGTACCCGAGGCGCGAGGGAAACTGTTGCGCGTATCCCGGCTGGGTGAGATAGTAGCGACCTTCCCCGAGACCGGAGGCGACCGTTCCCTGGAAGGAGATCCGCGCCGGACCGTCGAAGATGCGGTGGTAGATGTGGTACTCCGCACGCAGGGCGTCGACCCCTGCCGGCGTCAGCGCGAGCTTCGGGCGTCGCCCCACCAGGGTTCGGGTGAGATAGCCACGCTTCTCCAGCGCGACGAGATAGCGGTCGGCGGCCTGCTGGCTCGCTCCGATCCTCTCGCCGACCTCGCGCGAGGTCAGCTCGAGGGGGGCGCGGTCGGCGCCCGCGAGCCCGAGCTGCTTGAGGACGGCAAGCTCCTCTCCCTTCGAACGGAGACGTGAGCGCTCCCGATCCGTCGAGGGGGCCGCTGCGCTCACGGTGCTTTTGCCGGCATCCCTCCCGGCGCGAAGAGGCTCGTTATACTCGAGCCACGTACGATCAGTCGACCGAGACGACGCGTCCGCTCCGCCGTCGTTTCCTCGGAGTGGTCCAGGACGAGATTGAGATGCTCGTCCATGCCGAGGAGCTCGCCCGAGATCGTGCGTCCATCCTTCAGGACGAGCGAAACTCGCTGGTGAAGAGCCTGCTCCAGGACATGGGCCGGACCGGTCGCCATCGCCGACAGGAGTGGGGGAGCTTCCTTAACCTTTCCCGGAACGCCTCCCGGCAAAGCGATATCCTGGCGTACCTCCGTCACGCCGTATGGCCGAGCGCGTCGCAACGGCGAAGGGGCTCGCCGGGGTAGTCGTCGGCACGAGCCGAATCAGCGACGTCGGGGGCGAAACAGGGACGCTCGTCTACCGCGGCTTCAACGTGCGCGAACTCGTGCCGGGAACGCCGTACGAGTCCATCGTCCATCTGCTGCTGTTCGGCGAGCCGCCTCCGGAGGACCCCTCCCAACGGATCTGGGGGGCGCTCGCAGCTGCGCGCATCCTGCCCCCGGCGCTGGCCGATGCGGCGGACGCGCTCCCGGTCGGGAAGCCCCCGCTGGAGGCTATGCGGACCCTCCTGTCGATGATGGGAGACGGCACGTACGGGTACCCCCCCACGCTGGAGGAGGGATACGAGCTCATCGCGCGGCTTCCCGTGCTGCTGACTCGGTATCTACGCCGCTCACGGGGCGAGGACCCGATCGATCCTCGCCCCGGCCTCGGCCAGGTCGCGAACTACCTCGCCATGCTGCACGGGACGGATCCGGATCCCGCCCACGTTCGAGCCCTGACGGGCTATTTCGACCTCCTCGCGGACCATGGAATGAACCCGTCGACGTTCGCCCTCACGATCGGGATATCCACCCAGACGGACCTCATCAGCGGGGCGACCGCCGCGCTCTCGGTGCTCAAGGGCCCGCTGCACGGAGGCGCACCCAGTCTCGTCGTCCAGATGCTGGACGCCGTGGGCACCTCGGAGCGCGCCGAGGCCTACGTCGCGGAGCAACTCGAGCATCGGCGTCTCCTCTATGGGTTCGGTCACCGCGTGTACAAGGTCGAGGACCCGCGGGCGGTCCTGCTGCACCAGCTCGCTCGGGACGTCGCCGCGCCCGCGCGCGTCCAGCTCGCCGAAACGGTGGAGCGATGCGCGCTCGAAGCGCTCCACCGGGCGCGCCCGGGGGCTCGGATCTACACGAACGTGGAGTACTACAGCGCGGTCGTGCTCGAGGCGGTCGGGATCCCGCGGGAGTGCATGACCCCGACCTTCGCCCTCGCTCGAACGGCGGGCTGGGTCGCCCACGCACTCGAGCAGGCCGTGGACAACCGGGTGATCCGCCCCGACGTTCGCTACGAGGGGCCCGCGAGCGGCCGGACCTGGCCCCGCCCGCGCGGAGCGGGCGATCCGTAAGGCGTCGCGCGCGCGCTCGGCCTAGGCGGAGCCCGAGCTGCCGCCCTTATCGTCGTCGACGACCTTGAAATCCGCATCCACGGGGCCGTTCGCGGGAGGCTCTTCGGGCGGCGGCGGCGCGGTGCTCGGAT
>JABEUK010000076.1 GCA_013044425.1 Thermoplasmata archaeon
CCTAGGTGGGATCGTCGGGGCCACGCGCCCGTACGTGTCGGCGTACAAGATGCAGCTCGCCGCCTACTGGAGCTACGGAGCGGCAGGATTCGCCGCCCTGGAGCGCGTCGTCCGAAAGATCGGGCCGCGCCGTATCAAGATCCTCGACCTGAAAGCGAACGACATCCCGAACACCATGCGCCTACTCGCCGAGGGAGCGTTCGATGTCTTCGGGTTCGATGCGATCACCGTGACCCCGTGGGTGGGCTGGGAGAGCCTCGTACCGGTTGCGGCCCGCCCCGATCGGGGCTATTTCGTCGTGGCCCACACCAGCAATCCCGGTTCCCGGGACTTCCAGGAGATCCGCCACGGCTCCTCGCCGCTGTGGATCGAGATCGTTCGGACCGTGGGCAGGCTCTCGCGCAAGAACGGAAACGCCGGCGTCGTCATCGGGGCCACCGATCCTCGAGCGGTCGCGCAGGCCCGCGCCGCGCTCGGCGAGCGGGGCGCGATCCTGCTTCCCGGGGTCGGTGCGCAGCGCGGGGATCTCGCCGCGAGCATCTCAGGCGGGATTGACCGCAACGGCCGCGGGCTCCTGGCCGCAGCGTCTCGCAGCATCCTGTACGCATCCTCGAAGAGCGACTGGCGCGCGGCGGCCGGCCTCGAAGCGCGACGCCTGCGCGACGAGATCAACGATCTGCGAGCACCTCGGCGTAGAGCTTGAGGAGCTGGCCGGTCACGGTCTCGACCCCGTAGCGCTGCTCGGCGCGCACGCGCGCGGCCGCGCCCATCCGAGCGCGCATCGCGTCGTCGTCGAGGATCTCTCGAACGCGGGCGGCGAGGTCGGAAGCGATCAGCGGTTCGGCGAGGAGCCCCTCCTTCCCCGGCTCGATCACTTCTCGGACCCCGGGCATGTCCGCCGTGACGACCGGGAGCCCCACGGCCATCGCTTCGGCCACCGCGAGCCCGAAGCCCTCGAGCCGGTTCTGGGAGGGGAAGACGAACAGATCGGCCGCGCACAGGTAGCGGGGAAGGTCGATGTCCGAGATCTCCGTCAGGAATCGAACGCGGTGGGGGATGCCGAGACGGTAGGCGAGACGCCGGAGGTACGCGAAGCGGGGGCCGCTTCCGATGGCGAGCAGCATCACGTCGCTGGGCAGCTCGGCAAGCGCCCGCAGGATCACGTCCACGCCTTTGTGCGGGACGAGCCGACCGGTGAATGCGAGCACTCGCTTTCCCTCGAGCGCGAAATCGCGGCGAATGTCCGAGGCGTCGAGGCCGGGTCGGAACCGATCGAGATCGACGACCGAAGGGATGATCTCGAGGGGCCGTCCGCGCAGGACGGCGGAGGTCATTCCATAGCTGCGCGTGTGGACGATGATCCGATCGACCCGGGCGAGCGTGCGGGTCAGGAAGATCCGCTGGAACGCCTCCGTGAGGACGCGGCCCCAAGGCCCGGCGAGGTAGAGATCGCAATGGTACGTCAGGCAGATCGGAACCGGGCTCCGCTGGAGCGCGCGGACCGCAAAGTACGAGGTGAGCGGCGGGGGGTAGTGGAGGTGGACGATGTCCGCCTTCAGCCCCTTGAGCACGCGGCCGACCGCGGGATCGATCGGAGTGTTGAAGAGGACCGCCCGGCAGGGCGCCCGGAGGATGCGGTACCCTTCGAGATCCTCCTGCGCGGGGAGGGTCGGATCGAAGCGCGCGGTGAGCACGACCACCTCCTGGCCCTGCTGCGCGAATCCCCGTGCGAGCTGGCGGACGTGCGTTTCGACGCCCCCGGCGTGGGGATAGAAGAACGGAGTAACGAGGACGATGCGCACCGGTTCCTCCAGCAGGGCATCCGAGGTCACTTAGGTAAAAGGCGCGGTCGAAGGGCCGGCTAGGCCTCGGTGACGCCGGGGCGTCGGGGCGCGGCCGGTTGCGACTCGCGGACCTGGAGCAGCTCGGAGTCCGGCACGCCCGTGAGATCGAGACCCTTCATCGGCTCCCCGAGCCCTTCCGAAACGCGGGCGAGCACCTCGGGCTGATCGAAGTGCAGCGAGGCCTCCACCACCGCGCGCGCGACCTTCGCCGGGTGCTGGGACTTGAAGATCCCGCTTCCCACGAAGATCCCATCGACCCCGAGGAGCCGGCAGAGGGCCGCATCCGCCGGGGTCGCGATCCCTCCGGCGGCGAAGTTGACGACGGGAAGGCGTCCGAGCGCCCGGACCTCTTCCACGGTCGAGGGCAGCACGCGGGCCTTTCGAGCCCAGAGCACGGCGTTCTTCTTGGGCATCTTGCGGACGAGGGCGATCTCCGAGTTGATCTGGTGGATGTGGCGAACGGCCTCGATCACGTTGCCCGTGCCGGCCTCGCCTTTCGTGCGGATCATCGCCGCCCCTTCGTCGATGCGGCGCAGCGCTTCCCCGAGGTTTCGGGCGCCGCAGACGAACGGAACCTGGAACGCCTTCTTGTCGACGTGGTAGAAGGGATCGGCCGGCGTGAGAACCTCGGACTCGTCCACCATGTCCACTCCGAGCGACTCGAGGATCCGGGCCTCGGAGGTGTGGCCGATGCGGCACTTCGCCATCACGGGAACGGAGACGCGAGCTTGAATTTCGCGAACCTTGAGCGGGTCGGCCATGCGGGCGACACCGCCCAGGGCCCGGATGTCCGCGGGGACCCGTTCCAGCGCCATCACCGCGACGGCCCCGGCCTCCTCGGCGATCGAGGCCTGTTCCGCGTTGGTGACGTCCATGATGACGCCCCCCTGCTGCATGCGGGCAAAGCCGCGCTTGACGAGCTCGGTGCCGAACCGAAGCTGGTCCATCGAATCGACCATCGCGCGACGCACCCCTACCGCACAGACCCGCGAGGTGTATATCACGTTAGACGGGCGAGTCGCCGGCTCCGCGGGGCCGATACCGGCGGCGGTGGGCGCCGAGCCGCACTTCGACCCAGACGCGAGCCGAGCGTTCTGCAAACGTTAATGCCGCGGGCGGGATGGTCCCCCCCGCAGGGGGAGCTGTGAACCGGCTGAGAGGACGAGCACGCCTCGTCGACCCCAGGAACCTGCACGGGATAATGCCCGCGAAGGGAACGCGATGGACGAAGTAACCATCCTCTCCGCCGGTTCTCCGGAGGAATGAACCGCGCACCAGCGAACGGGACGGGGCCGACACGGAGATTGCGCCGGCCGGGCCGCGCGAGCACGATCGTCCTGATCGTGGGGATCGCGGTGATCGTCGTCGTCGCCGGCATCGGCCTCACGCAGTACTACTTCAATCCGACGCCGACTCTGACGATCTACACGTATTCGAGCCTCTTCGGCGGCACGTGCGGTGCCCCGGCGTTCGCGAAGGTCTTCGGGGCCTTCGAGGCGGCGCACCACATCCACATCCAGGTCGACTGTCCGTCCGGAGATCTTGCAGGCACGCTGCTGGCGCAGAAGAACTCGCCCGGAGCGGACCTCGTGATCGGCCTGGACGAGATCACCGCGAGCCAGGCCGAGAGCCGGTCGCTGCTCGTCCCGTACGTCTCGCCGGCGCTCGCGAACGTACCGGCCTCGCTGGTCCAGGACCTGAGCCCGGATCACGCGGTCACTCCGTACGAGTACGGCTACCTCGGCATCGACTACAACGCGTCGTTCCAGACGATCACGAACGGGGCCATCGCGGCCTCCTCGTTCCTGAACTTCTCGCAGAACTCCACGTGGGCGCGCCAGCTCCTCTACGAGAACCCCACCACCGACATCACGGGCGAGGAGTTCCTGGCATGGGAGATCGAGTTCTACTCCGCCATCCTTCACGAGAATTGGCAGAGCTTCTGGCAGCAGGTCCTGCCGTACGCTCCCAGCGCGCCGGACTGGTCGACCGCCTTCAACGAGTTCACCTCTCCTCCGGGAAACCCGCTCGCGGTCGTCAGCTACACGACCGACCCGGCCTACGCCATCGACAACCCCGGCCTCGGCGCGTTCAACACGACCGTGACGAGCTGGAACCACACGCTCTACGGTTGGCAGACCATCTACGGGATCGGGATCGTCGCGGGGACGCACCACCTCTCCCTGGACGAACAGTTCATCAACTGGTTCCTGAACGGGACGGTCCAGAACGAGATCCCGCTCAACGAGTGGGAGTACCCGGCCAACCAGACGGTCCCGCTCCCCTCCGAGTACCGCGGACTGATCGACCCGAACTCGATCGTGCCGCTCAACCAGTACACGACCCCCTCCGCACTCGCGGCGAACATCACGAGCTGGCAGAACGAATGGCAGGCCCTCGCGAACCAGTACGCGCCGCCGTGAGCCTCCGGGGGGGCTGGTCGGTCCTCCCGATCGTCGGCTACGTCCTCCTCTTCGCGCTCCTCCCCGTCGCCCTGCTGTTCGGCGGGGGGCTCCTGGCCGGAGGCTGGGCGGGGTGGATCGACTCGCTCACGCAATCCCCGCTGAATCGACAGGCGTTCGAGAACTCGCTGGAGCAGGGAGCCCTGAGCGCCGCGCTCGCCGTCGCCATCGGCTATCCGGCGGGCGTGTTCCTGGGCCGCTACACCTGGCCCGGCCGCTCGGCGGTCCGCGCCTTCCTCCTCGTCCCGTTCCTCCTCCCCTCGATCGTGGTCGTGCTCGGCATCCTCGACCTCTTCGGCCCGTCCGGTACCGTATCGAGCGCGCTACCGGCCCTCGGGGTCCTGGGCCACGGCCTTCCGGCGATCGTCGCGGCGAACCTCGTGTTCAACGTCCCGATCGTGATCCTGTTCACGGCGCTCGGTTGCGAGAGCGCCTCGGCGGAGCTGGAGGAATCGGCGGCGACCCTCGGGGCCTCTCCCGCGCGAGCGTATCGAGATGTCTGGGGACCGGGATCTTGGCTCGGGGCGGCGGCCGGCGGATTCCTGACGTTCCTGTTCAGCGCGGTCGCCTTCGCGACCCCGCTCGTCCTGTGCGGAGCGCGATGCTACACGGTCGAGGCCCGGATCTGGTACCTCGACCAGTACGGGTTCGATCCCACCGGTGCGGCGCTCCTCGCCCTTGCGCTCTTCCTGTTCCTCGTGATCCCGACGGCGCTCTACCTCCTGCTCCTCCACCGGCTCCGCTCGTCGAGCTCGTCCGTCCGAACCCGGCCGCGCCCCGGACGCGTCCGTTCCCCCCTCGCCTACGCGCTCGCCGCGGAGACGGTCGCGCTTCTGGGAGCGATCGCGTTCTTCCTCGGTACGGTGCTCTACCGCTCGTTGAGCCCTCCGGGGGGAGGGACGTTCGGTGCTCCATGGACCCAACTGTTCGGTCCCACCGCGACGAACCTCCTTGGGATCCCGCTGGTCCAGGTCCTCGCCAACACCCTGTTCTTCGCCGCGGTCGCAGCGACGATCGTGCTCCTCCTCGGGATCGTGGCCGGCTACGCACTCGGAGCTCGACCGCGGCTCGGCACGGGTCTATCGCTGTACGTGTTCCTCCCGCTCCTGATCTCGCCGGTGCTTCTCGCGTTCTCGCTCGCCGAGTTCTGGCGGCCCGTGCTCGGCGGGGAGTCGACCGTGTGGATCCTGATCATCGTCAGCCAGTCGATCCTCGCGCTCCCGTTCGCCCTCCAGAGCCTCCAGATACCTCTCGCCGGGCTCTCGCCCTCGGCCCGAGATTCCGCACGCGTGCTCGGGGCCCCGTCCTGGATCGCCTACCTCGACACGGATCTCCCCCGGGTCCGTCGGGGGCTACGGACGGCCGGGCTCTTCGCCTTCGCCCTGGGCCTCGGGGAGTTCACCGCCACGTACTTCCTCGTCACTCCGAACTTCACGACCCTGAGCGTCGCGGTGTACGATCTCCAAGACCTGCGCCAGTTCCCGCTCGCGGAGGCCGCCGCCGGCCTGCTGCTCGTGGTCAGCCTCGCCGTCTTTGCCGCGGTCAACTATGGGGGTCCTCGTGCCGAGTTCTGAGCCGCCCGCCCTCGAGGTCCATGATCTCTCGGTCTCCCTCGGTCGGACCCCGGTGCTGGACTCGGTCTCCTTCGAGGTCGCTCCAGGCGAGCTCCTGTCGCTGATGGGCCCGAACGGGAGCGGAAAGACCACCCTCCTCAGGGCCATCGTGGGGTTGGAGCGCCCCGCCCGAGGTACCGTGCGGCTCGACGGCAGGGATCTCCGCGAGGTGCCCGTCCACCGCCGAGGCATCGGGCTACTGCTCCAGGAGGCGGCGCTCTTCCCCCGCCGGACCGTGTACGAGAACGTGGCGTACGGCCCGCTCGTTCAGGGGCGACCGCTCGCCGAGGCCGACACCGAGGCTCACCAGGCGCTCGAACTCGTCCGGATGCAGGGGTTCGAAGAACGGGATCCCGCGACGCTCTCGGGAGGCGAGCGCCAGCGCGTCGCGCTCGCGCGCACGATCGCAGCCCATCCCCGGGTCGTGCTGCTCGACGAGCCGTTCGCAGCGATCGACGCCGGGGTCCGGGCTGGCCTGCGGGGGGAGTTCCGTCACGTGCTCGCGGAGCGGGGGATCGCGACGGTCCACGTCACCCACGATCGAGAGGAAGGCCTCTTTCTCGGGGATCGAGTCGCCATCCTGCTGGGAGGACGACTGCGCACCGTCGGCGCGCCGGCGACCGTACACGACGAGCCACCGGACGTCGAGACGGCCCGTTTCCTCGGCTACAACGTCCTGCCGGAGGGCGCGGGCTGGGTCGCGTTCCGGCCCGAAGCGGCGCGGCTCGACCCGGTCGGGTCCGCGGGCCCATCGGTGGAGGTGCTGGCCGTGGGCTTCACGGGTCGGGGTTCGCTCGTGGTCGTTCGGTCTACGAGCGGCGAGCGGCTCGAGGTCGAGCTCGATCGCGCGGCGGTCCTGCCCCGTCCCGGGGAACGCCGGGTGCTGAACTGGGAGCGCTCGCTCCGCTTCTCCCGGCGAGCGTAGGCGCGGGGAACGGGCTCGGCAGCGGCTGGACCGCGTACCGCAGAGCCCAAGAAGGGTCGCGCACTCGACGGAGCATGAACTCCGCCGATCCCCTAGGTGTGCTCGAGTCGGTTTTTCTGGCCGGAGAAGATTCGTTCGTCTACCGCCTCGACCGCCTCTCGGGGATCGATCACTCCAAGCTCGCCCGTCGTCCCCGGACCGTCCGCATCCTCCTGGAGAACCTCGTGCGTCGGTTCGATCCGACGCGCGTGAACCCGGAGACGGTCCGCGCGCTCGCCGAGGGCCGCGACATCCCCCCTACGGTCGAGATCCCGTTCTACCCGGCGCGGGTCCTCTTGCAAGATTTCACGGGGATCCCCACGCTCGTCGATCTCTCCACGCTGCGCAACGACGCGGCCGAGCGCGGGCTCGACCCGAAGCGGATCAATCCGATCGTGCCGGTCGATCTCATCGTCGACCATTCGGTCCAGGTCGATAGCTTCGGCACACCCCGATCGCTCACGATCAATCTCGATCACGAGTACGAGCGCAACGGGGAGCGGTACCGCTTCCTGCGCTGGGCGAAGGCTGCGTTCTCGAACACCCGGATCGTGCCGCCGGGCAACGGCATCTGCCACCAGGTGAACCTCGAGTACCTCGCCTCGGTCGTCCAGCGCCAGGAGATCGCGGGGACGCCCGTGGCCTTCCCGGACACCCTGATCGGAACCGATTCCCACACCACGATGGTCAACGGCGTCTCGGTCCTCGGATGGGGAGTGGGAGGGATCGAGGCGGAGGCGGTGATGCTCGGCGAGCCGTACTTCCTCGCCGATCCGGTCGTGGTCGGAGTCGAACTGATCGGCTCGATGCCGGAAGGAACGACGGCGATGGATCTGGCCCTCACGATCACCCGTCGCTTGCGCGAGCGCGGCGTGGTCGATCGGTTCGTGGAGTTCTTCGGCCCCGGGGTCTCAGGGCTCGCCGTCCCGGATCGAGCGACCCTCTCCAACATGTGCCCGGAGTACGGCGCGACGGCCGCCTTCTTTCCGATCGACGAAGCCACGATCGCCTACCTGCACGGTACCGGACGCGACGCCCGGGCCGTGGCTCGGGTCGAAGCGTATGCGAAGCTCCAGGAGCTCTGGGGCACGAAGCTGAGCGGCGAGCTCGAGTTCGACGACGTGCTGACGATCGATCTCGGGAAGATCGTCCCCACGATCTCCGGTCCGGGCAACCCCCAGGAGTCGATGGCCCTCTCCGACGCTCCCGCCGGATTCGCCCGATCGCTGGCGGCCTACCGGAAGCTCAAGCCGGCCGTGCCGAACGGCACCGCGGTCGCGCCCGACGGTTCGATCGTGATCGCGGCGATCACGAGCTGCACGAACACCTCCAATCCCTCCGTCATGCTCGGCGCCGGGCTCATCGCGCAACGGGCGCTCGCCCTCGGGCTGCGGGTGCCGTCGTACGTGAAGACCTCGCTCGCGCCGGGTTCGAAGGTCGTCACCGACTATCTCCAGCGCGCCGGGCTGCTCCAGCCGCTCACCGATCTCGGCTTCGGAGTGGTCGGCTTCGGCTGCACGACCTGCATCGGCAATTCCGGCCCGCTGCCCCCGGACGTCGCGAAGGACGTGACGGAGCACGATCGCTACGTCGCAGCCGTGCTCAGCGGGAACCGGAACTTCGAAGCACGGATCCACAACCAGGTCCGTGCGAACTACCTCGCCTCTCCGATGCTCGTCGTGGCCTACGCCCTCGCCGGACGAATGGACGTCGATCTGACCCGGGACCCGATCGGGAAAGGCCCGGACGGCGCTCCGGTCCGGCTGAAGGATCTCTGGCCGACCTCCGCCGAGATCCGGCGCCTCGTGGAAGCCGATCTCGACCCGGAGATGTTCCGCGAGAAGTACCGGGCGATCGAAGTGGGGGACGTGCACTGGGAGTCCCTCGATCCTCCCGCGGGGGACCTCTACGCTTGGGATCGCGCTTCGACCTACCTCCGGGCCGCGCCGTACCTCCACCTGCCTCCCCCCTGGATCCCCGAGCGCGGGGTCCTCGCCGAGGGAGCCCGGGCGCTCCTGACCTTCGGCGACCAGATCTCGACGGACCACATCTCCCCGGCCGGCGAGTTTCCCGAGAGCACTCCCGCGGGCCGGTACCTGCTCGCCCACGGGGTTCCCGCGTCGCAATTCAACACCTACGGAACGCGCCGAGGGGACCACGAGGTGATGGTTCGCGGGACGTTCGCGAATCTCCGTCTGAAGAACCAGCTCGTGGCACCGAAGGAGGGAGGGTGGACCGCGCATCTCCCCGAGGGGGACGTGCTCTCCGTCTACGATGCCGCCGAGCGCTACCGCACCGAAGGCGTCCCGCTCATCGTGCTGGCGGGGAAGAGCTACGGCCAGGGAAGCTCTCGGGACTGGGCCGCGAAGGGACCCCGCCTGCTCGGGATCGGCGCCGTGATCGCGGAGAGCTTCGAGCGGATCCACCGGACCAATCTGATCGAGATGGGCGTGCTCCCGCTCCGCTTCGCCCCGGACCGGGGTTGGAAGGCCCTCGGCCTGTCCGGGCGCGAGTCGTTCCGCCTGCGCGTCGCATCGGGCGGGGAGCTCTCCCCTCGGGGAGCGATCACGCTGGAGGCGCTTCGTGAGTCGGATCCGCCGATCGCGGCGACGCTCGAATGCGCGATCCACTCCCCGATCGAGCTCGAGTACTACCTCGCGGGCGGCGTGCTCCCGTACGTGATGAGCCACCGGTTCGCCCGCTAGGCCCGCCGGGCGAGGGCGACGCGTGCCGGGGCGTGCGCCGCCCCGGGGCCGTGAACGGATCCGCTCGCGGGAGCGATCCCTTCGGGCCGATCGGAGAGACGCCCGTGCTGGGATTCGAACCCAGGTCTGAGGCTCCGCAGGCCTCTAGGATATCCAATGTAGCAGGACGGGGGGAACCCCCGCTCCCGTAGCTACCCCACACGGGCATTCGTGGTCGTTCGTGCCGAGGCGTGCGAGCGGAGGAGTGTATAAAAGCCCGGTCTCGGCGATCGCGCCCGCCGCGCCACAATTTATAGCGCGGGACGCTGCGATGGGAGGAGCGGGAGTTCTTCCTCCGATGAGTCCACCTACCGCGAAGGATCCCTGGGAGACCCTGCGGACCCTCCCCATGGGCCAGCGGATCGAACTGCACGACCCGGCGGGAGCCGACTGGACGGGCACCATCGTTCCTTCTCACGACCTTTCCGGAGATCGGATCCTGCAGCTCAAACTGGAGAGTGGGTACAACGTCGGGATCCGAGTCGGAACGGACTTCTCCTTCCGGGCCGCGCCGGCGTCGCCGCCCTCGGCAGCGTCCGAGGAGCGAGCCCGAGCGGGCCCGAGCTCCACCGTGCACCCGGGAGAGCCGATCGCCCTATTGACGACCGGGGGCACCATCGCCTCTCGGATCGACTACGAGACCGGCGGGGTTCGCCCGGTCCGTGGCGAGCGCGAGATCCTCGACTTCTATCCCGACCTGCTTTCGGAGGGCCCCGTCCGGGTGGTCCCGGTGTTCGATCGCCTCAGCGAGAACATCGCTCCGAATGACTGGTCGATCCTCGCGGAGCGGGTCGCCCTCACCTTCCGGGAGGGGGCGCGGGGGATCGTGATCGCTCACGGAACCGATACCCTCGGCTTCACCTCCGCGGCCCTGTCGTTCCTCCTTCCGGAGCTTCCGGGACCGGTGGTGCTCGTCGGTGCCCAGCGATCGCCGGACCGGCCCTCGTCGGACGGCACGTCCAACCTGCAGGCGGCGGCCCGTGTGGCACGCGACCGCCGGATCGGGGAGGTCGTGGTGGTGATGCACGCCGGGCTCTCCGACACCCGCTTTGCGATCCATCGGGGCACGCAGGTGCGCAAGATGCACTCGAGCCGTCGGGACGCCTTCCGCAGCCGAAACGGCCCTCCGCTCGGCGTGGTCGAGGGCGCCGAGATCCGCCTCGAGTCCAGGGTCCGGCCTCCCAGCCCGCGCGGAGCGCGCTTCGACGGACCGCTCGATCTCTCGGGCCGGCTCCTCTGGTACTACCCCGGCTTGACGCCGGAGCTCGCCGAGGGGTTCGTGCAGGGCGCGCGGGGGATCGTCCTCGCAGGGACGGGGCTCGGCCACTTCGCCTCGGTCCACGTCGACTGGATCCGGCGGGCGGTCGAGGCCGGGGTCGTCGTCGCGATGACGACGCAATGCCTGGAGGGATTGGCCGATCCGTTCGTGTACGCGACCGGCCGAGAGCTGCATCGAGCGGGGGTGCTCTTCCTGGACGATCTCCTTCCCGAGACGGCCTACGTCAAGCTGTTGTGGGCCCTGGGCCACGCGACGAGCCCGGACGAGGTGAGAGCCCTGCTGCGGCTCGACCGTGCGGGAGAGTTCGTGGCGCGCCATCCGGCCCGAGGCGAAGAGTGAGGGCGGGGCTCGAGGTCCACCAACAGCTGGCCACGGGCAAACTGTTCTGCGCCTGTCCCTCGGAGCTCTCGGACGCGATCACGGGGACGTTTTCGCGCCGTCTTCGAGCCTCGAGCGGCGAGAACCGCGGGATCGACGCCGCCGCTGCCCATCAGGCCTCCCGGGGATTGACGTATCGCTACGAGGCGACGGAGTCGAACTGCCTCGTCGAGATGGACGAGGAGCCGCCGCACGCGCTCAACCCGGCCGCTCTCGACACCGCCCTCACGCTGGCCCGCATGCTGCACGCCCGGGTGCTGGACGAGATCGAGGTGATGCGCAAGATCGTGGTCGACGGCTCGAACACCTCCGGCTTCCAACGGACCGCGCTCGTCGCCGCGGGCGGCTACCTCGAGCTCGGGACGCGTCGGTACTCGATCCTGTCGATCTGCCTCGAGGAGGACGCGGCCCGAAAGATCTCCGAGAAGGGCGGGGAGGTCCTCTACCGGCTCGACCGACTCGGCATCCCGCTCATCGAGATCGCGACCGGACCGGATCTGACCAGCCCGGAGGAAGCGCGAGAGGTCGCGGAGGAGATCGGGGCGCTCCTGCGGGCGACTCGGCGCGTACGTCGCGGGATCGGCACCATCCGCGAGGACCTGAACGTTTCCACGGAGGGCGGCCGGCGCATCGAGATCAAGGGAGTGCAGGAGCTCCGCCGCCTTCCCCAGTACGTCGAGCGCGAGGTCGAGCGCCAGCGGGTGCTGCTCGAGGTCCGCGATCGGCTCCGAGAGCGGCAGGCGCCGAGCGCGTTCGCTCCGGGCCTCGACGTGACGGAGCTCCTAGGGAGCGTCGAGAGCGGGCCGGTGGCCGATGCCGTCCGCCACGGAGGGGTCGTGCTCGCGATCGCCCTTCCCGGCTTCGCCGGCCTATTGAAGAGCCCGCCGAACTCGGAGGAGCGTCTCGGACGAGAGCTCGCGGACCAGGCCCGCTTCCTCGGGCTGCGTGGGATCCTGCACTCGGACGAGCTCCCCGGCGCTGGGATCGGCGCGGAGGAGACGGAGCGGGTGCGAACCCGGCTCGGCTCGGGCCCGAACGACGCGTTCGTTCTGGTCGCGGATCGAGCGGCCGAACGGGCCCGTGCGGCCCTCGATCGGATCGCGGCCCGTGCGCTCGCCGCGCTCGACGGCATCCCGGCCGAGACCCGCGACCCGCTGCCGGACGGGCGCAGCCGGTTCTCGCGACCGCTCCCGGGCAGGGACCGGATGTACCCCGAGACCGACGTCGCGCCCATTCCCATCACTCCCTCGAGCCTCGTACGCATCGACGCGAATCTTCCGGAGCGTCCCGCGGCGTTGCGCGAACGGCTCGCGCGCGACTTCCATCTCGTCGCCGAGGTCGTCCGGCAGCTGGTGGCGGGCGGGCATGTCGACGCGTTCGAAACGCTCGCGCACGAGGGCCACGCG
>JABEUK010000077.1 GCA_013044425.1 Thermoplasmata archaeon
CCTCGGGACCGCGCCGATCGAGGAGCTCTCTCGCGCGGCTCCCGAGGTTCGGTTCTTGTCGTTTCTGTTCGCGCGGCTCGTGCTGTCGGCGGCAGCCTCGCCCGCCCCCCTTCGGCGATGGGCCGTCGCCGAGTCGAAGCGCTCGCACGCCCGCCTGCGCTCCAGCTCCATCGAGGAGCTCGGCGAGGTCGCGCGCCGCCTCGGATACCCGATCACCGAGCTTGCATCCTCGGAAGTGGCCCTCGCCCTCACCGACTACGTTCGACTCGCCGTGCCGATCCGGGACGCCGAGTTCCGCCTCGGCAGCCAGGACGTTCGGCACGGTCAGGTGGAGGTCTCGCGGGAGCGCGCCGCGCGCCTCCTCCAGGAGGCCGTACGAAGCGAGCTCGCCCGGCCGATGCCGATCGAGGAGACGACTCGGGCGGCCATCCGCGCCCGCGAGGCGGTTGTGCTCGAGGAGATCTCCCAGCGCGTTCCGCTGCCCGTCGCCCGCCCTGGAGCCAACACCGCGGAGCTGCGTCCGGATCGCTTCCCTCCGTGCATCCGCAGGATGCGACGGGTCCTCGAGCACGGGGAGAACCTCTCCCACGCCGGGCGCTTCGCGCTCGCGGCCTTCTTGCATCGGGCCGGTGCGGATCTCGAGACGATCGTCGATGCCTACCGCGGCGCGCCGGACTTCGACGAGTCGATCACCCGCTACCAGATCGACCACATCACCCATCGAGACGGCGGGAAAGGGTACGAGCCGCCGGAGTGCGCGACCTTGCGGACCCATGGGCTCTGTACTCGGGAGGGCGATCCGGCAGGCCCGACGCCCATGGACCGTGCTCGCGATCCGCTCTGCTTCGAGCCGTTCCTGCGCCACCCGCTGCAGTACTATCGCCTGCGCGGTGGGCGCGTCCTCGAGGGCGGAGAGGGCCGAGAGGACGGCCGGAGCCCTACGGGCCGCCCGGGGGGAGGCTCCGGTACAGGCTCCGGGCCCGAGCGTACGCCGTCCACTGACCGGCGACAATGAACCACACCAGCGCGACGTCGATCACCGTGAAGCCGATCCCGCCGAGGACGAAGTGCGCCCAGGGCGCGCTCGGGGCCCACGGCCACGGGAGCGACCAGTCGAACTCCAAGAACGTCGCCACCGCGAGGATCACGAGCCGGTCCGAACGGGACAAGATGCCCGCGTAGAGCCGACCCTGGCCGACGGCTTGGGCTTGCGTGCCCATGTAGCTGACGAGCAATAGGCTGACGAGCGCGAGGAGCGCGAGGAAGGGATTCGCGTATCCGGAGATCGCGATCCCGATGAGCAGGGCGACGTCGGAGTACCGGTCGAGGACGTGATCGAGCACGTCCCCGCGCACGCTCACGGTGCCGGTGCGGCGGGCGATGTAGCCATCGAGGGCGTCGAAGAGGCCGCCGAGCAGGATCAACGCCGAGACCGCAAGGAACAGATCGGGCGTGGTCCAGCGAACCGCCGCCGCCAGAACGGCCGCCGCGACGCAGAGGCCGAAGGCGAGCCAGCTCAGCGCGGCCGGAGTCCACCGGAGCCAAGGCCGGGCGAGCCGCTCGAGGTAGCGGTCCGCCGTTCCGCGGTACGACTCGATGACCATGATGGGCCGGTTACGGGCCGAGGCGCAAAAGCTCCTCGGTGACGGCCGGATCGGCGAGCCAATCCACCCGACCATACCGGGAGGGTCCCCGACGGGCGATGCGACCGGCGACGCTCTGCGCGACCGCGTCGGGGTCGAGGTCGGTCGTGTCGATCTCCCACACGCGGCCGCCGCCCTCGATCGCCTCGAACAGGATCGCGTCCGTGGCTTCGGCGATGACGTTGTCCGCACGCTCCCGGGTCGAGCCTCGGCGCGCGCGAGCGAGTCGGCGCTCGAGCTCGAGGGGATGGCAGCGCAGTACGATGGTGTCGCTGATCGGAAGGAGGTGCGCGAGGTGCCCGACGACGAGATCGACGTCCGGCAGTTCTCGGCGCAGTCGTCCGGCGAGCCGAGGCAGGTCGACCGTGAACGCGCGGGGACCCGTCCGGCGACCGAGCCCGAGACGCACCGCGAGCTCTCCGACCTCGATCGACTCCAGGCGCGACGAGAGGCGACGGGCGACCGCGCTCTTGCCGGTCCCCGGCGTCCCGGTCAGAGCGACGGGACCCCGGCGCGAGCGCATGCGGGGAGAGCGCGGCATGGCCCGCTACGCGAACCGAAGTTCGCGGTAGGTGCGCCGCCAGGCGAGTACCTCGGGGGCGACCTTCTCCTTGCGGATCCCTCCCCGGACGAAGAGCTCCGCGAGCCGTGGCATCTCCTCCGGCGTCAGCCCGAGGCGAGTCGCTTCCGCGGTGCCGATGCGACCGACGAGATCGATGAGGAGTCGCTGGCGCTCGAGGCGCCGCGCGAGGGCCGAGGGGCCCAGGCCGTGGGCCGCGCGCAGACGCTCCGGATCGATGTGCAGTTGGTGGGAGCGCGAGAACCCCTCGGCCTCGGCGATGAGTGGGACGCCTTCCTCCGAGAGCGCTCCGCCGAGCGCCTGGCTGTTGCGGACGATCGTTCGTGCGTACTCCGGTCCGACCCGCTCCATCTCGAGGAGCGTCTGGGTCACCCCGGCGATGCGGTTCCAGTGGGCATTGTCGAAGATCCGCCAGACGAGGGCCGGGTCCATCTGGCGGAACAGATCCTCCCGATCGGTGACGAGGATCCCACCCTGGGGTCCGGGGAAGGACTTGTGGGTGCTTCCGAACAGCACGTCCGCCCCTTCTCGCAGCGGGTCTTGGAACTCTCCTCCGGCGACGAGGCCGAGCACGTGGGACGCGTCGTAGAAGACGAGGGCGTTGCGCGCGTGCGCCGCTTCGGCGATCTCGCGCAACGGGTACGGGAAGAGGAAGAAGCTCTGGCCGAGGATCACCGCATCGGGCCGCTCGCGTTCGATCGTTTCGACGGCGAGCGCGGCGTCGACCGTGAACCCGGGCCCGGAGGCGGGCAGCGGCCGGACCGTGTAGCCGAAGAGCGCGGGGATGTACCCGGGAGCGTAGCCGTCGTAGCCGCCTTCCTTCGGTTCGATCGCGAGGATGCGGGATTTCGCCGGCAGCAGCGGGACGAGCGCGGCAAGAGCCGCGATGTGACCCGAGAGCGGACGGACGGTCGCGTAGCGGCCGTGGAACAGGCGGGCAGCCGAGGCGTTCCCGAGCTGCTCGATCTCGTCCGTGTACCGCGTCCCCGTATACGAGTTGTCGATCCGCTCCCCGTGCCACTCGGTATCCAGCGGGAGCGTGTACCGGCCGGCCAGATCGCTCGATAGGTACTTGCGTGCGGCGGGCGAGACGGCGTTCTCGCTCGGCAGCAGGTTCAGGACGTCGCGGCCCCGCCAGCGATCGTGGGCGCGGACGAGCCGCGCGAGCGTGCGCTCGTTCTCGCTCGGCCCCGGAAGTGCGTTCACGAAGGGAGGACCGAGGGACGAGGCCCTTGGGCGAGCTTGCGCTGCTCGCGGTTCCCGCAGCGCGGACAGTTCAGGCCCTTATCGCCGATGACCATGAGCCCGTGGCAGACCTGGCAGCGCGCCGAGATGACCCCGAGGGTCGACGGGGCGGTCGTGAGCTTGATCGAGGGGTGCGCCTGAAGGACCTTCGCGACGAGGATGTCCCCGACCGCGAGCTCGGTCGTCAGCGACTCCGTGTAGCCGTCCTTGACCTTGGAGATGTGCACGGTGCCCTCCGGCTCTCCGGGGAACCCCCGCCGGCTCTCGGTCGTCGAGAGGATCGTGCAGATCGCCATGGCGCTCTTCAGCTCATCTACGCGCGCGTAGACGACATCCCCTTCGGAGAGCGTCGGCACCGAGTTGGTTCCGGCCACGCGGACGGTCCGGTCCGACGGATCGATCGTGGGGATCCCCACGAGGCTGGAGAAGATGCGCCCCCCGTGCTCGTAGGTTCCCGGACCGGGAACGAACTCCTCCGCGGCGCCGATGTACTCTCCGGGCACGACGAACTTGGGCACTTCGCTGGGCGTCATGGTTGGTTTCCCGTTCGGATCACCCAGAGGTCGACCGGGATCGGGACCCGGGCGCGGCGATGGTGCGGGAACATCCGAACGAGTTCCCACGGGACCGGTCGCACCGACTCGACGTAGGCATTCGCTACGAGCGCTCGGCGTGCTATAAAGGTTCGGGAGTCGGCGAGGGCGAAGGCGTAGATCGCGCGACCGGCCAGCGCGAACGCGCGGTCCCAGAAGGGCCGGTCGGCTCCCCGTCGTTGCGCACCGAACGGCGGGTTCATCAGGATCGTGTCGGCGTTGGAGTCCCACGCTCCGATCGCGGACTCCACGAAGCGGACCCGGACCTGGAGCCGAGTCCCTTCCTCGCGGGCTCGCGCGAGCGCCTCCGCGTCGATGTCGATCCCGACGACGCTCTTCGCTCCGAGCAGCCCGGCCCCGATCGCCAGCACCCCCGTGCCCGTCCCCAGATCG
>JABEUK010000078.1 GCA_013044425.1 Thermoplasmata archaeon
GCGCCAGATCGTTGCGGTCGCAGGAGAGGCATGACCGAGGATCTTCCTCCCCCGCACCCCCTCCGTTCAAGTAGGGGAACTAATACCCGTACTCAACAGTTCGATCTCGCGGGAGTTCGGGTTTCCCCGGGTCTCGTCTGGCTCAGCCAGCGAACGAATCGAGGAAGTTCCACCAGGCGCCCAGCGTCCGATTGACCGCGCGGCCGGTCGCGGGACCCGCAGCGGGCGACGCTCTCAGCTCCCGGGCGAGGACCGCCCGCTCCGCGGCCGAGTGCGTCACGTCCGCGACCGTGTGGACTCGGAAGAACTCGTGGGCCGATCTCGATCGGACACCGTAGAAGGCCCGCAAGCCGCGCGACTTCTCCGCCGCGACTTCGGCGAACTGTGCCTCATACGCGTACAGCGCTCCGAGCGCCGGGGCGGCTTCGCCGGCCCCGATCGTAAGCGCCTCGTACGTCGAGCAGAGGTTCCTCGTGGCTGGCGTAGGTGCGGGGGGCCGGCGGGCGGACCAGCGGGCTCCGATCCCCCGTGCAAAATCGATCCAGAGTTCCGGGTGCGTTGGGGACGACCCCTCCTCGTCCTGGAGGTTCTCGAGCAGGATACGACGATCCTCCGCGCGCCGGAGGCGGGCGTAGGCACCTCCGACGTAGCGTGGGAAGTTGGATTCGAAGTGGTAGTACTGGCCGGCGTACTGTCGAAGGGTATCGAGCGAAAGTTCGCCCCGCGACCAGGCCGTGTAGAAGGGGTGCTTCAACAGGTGCCGGGTCCGGATCGCCGTGTCCAGCTCGCGGAGCGTGGTCATCGCCGGCTCCATCCTCTGGAGGTAGTCGTACTTTTCGGTCGGCTCGGGAACGATTCCTGCATGCCCTGCAATCCGTGCGCTCCGCGCGGAAGGCACCGCCGTGGAACTATCCTCCCGAGAACGTGGGAATGACCGTGAGGCGCACGGAGCGGTCGATCGTCGCATCGAGCGGCTGGGGGACGCCCTCGCGGAGGACCGCGCTGCCTTCGGGCGGAGCTCCCACGGCCGCGAGGGCCTCCCGGATCGAAGAGCCGGGGGCGATGAGGACCCGACGCCGATCGACCGAACCCGCCCGCGTGATCTCGAGCGTGACGACGATCCGTCGTGGTCGATGGGAGGCGCTGAGGGGGAGAGCTTCCGAGACCCGGACAGGTGGCCGGGTCCCCTTTGAACTCCCGCGATGCATACGCACCACCAGATCTCGAATCTGGCGCCTTGGCCGAGCTAGGCTACCTCAGCACCCGAGCCGCGATAGGGCGTACCCCATAAGAGAGTATCTTCAGAATGCCCCAGATTCCCCGCTTCGAGGCCATCGAAGCGACGGCAACCCGGGGCGTCCCGGGGTCGTACGACGCTAGCCGGGCAAGGCCGGGCCGAAGCGATGGCGGACGGCTTCGTACAGGTCGAGGTGAGCGGTCACGATCTTCGGCCAGCTGTACCGCTCCTCCGCGGAGCGCCGAGCCCCGGCGCCTAGGCGCGCGCGCAACGGGGCATCATCGCGGAGCTGGACAGCGAGCGCTCGGAGGCTCGGGGCAAGGTTGGAGCGCGAATCCGGCACCGCGATGAATCCGACGACTCCATCGTCGAGCACGGGCCGGATCGCCTCCGACCCGATCACGGGGATCCCACACGCGAAGGCCTGGAGCACCGCGACGGGGAGGATCTCGCTCGCACTGGGGTGGATCAGGAACGACGCGGCATGGTACTCCTCCCGCAGTTGGGCGTCGGGGATCTCGCCCAGGATCTCCACGGGACCGGCCGATCGAACGCGCTCGGCGTACACGCGATCCGGCACCGGGCCGACGAGGCGCAGCCGGATCCCCGTGCCCGCAAGGGCGGCCACGGCTTGCTCCCATCGCTTGATCGGGATTACCGCCCCTACCGCAAGGGCGGAGACCGTCCCGGGCGGTGACTCGGCCGGTCGCCAGGAGTTCACGTCGATACCGATCGGGATCGTCGGAAGCTCCGCGGGACGATGCGTTCCCAAGCGCCGGCTGACCTCCGCGTTAAGGCGATCCGTCGGGCAGATCGTGGCCGCCGAGCGCGAGATCGCACGGCGTTCCAGCCTGAAGCCCCACCGCTGCGTGAGCCCCCGAACCGAGAACCAGTTGCGAGAGTGGGTCGTGTAGACGTACGGGACACCGAGCGACGCGAGCCGGTTTCCCACCACCGGGGTCTGCGCGTGAACGATGTCGGCGGTCTGGGAGTGGAGGAGTCCCTTCAGCCGGCCCGCGAACCAGTATTCGTCGACCGGTTGCTGGCGCCGGACCTCCTGAAGCACCGAGACTGACTGACCGGCGACCTGCAGTGCGTGCGCGTATTGGGCGATGAGACGCTCGATCGCGCCGTAGCCGGGCGGCGGGATGGGATAGACTCCGGTGCCGACCAGGACGATGCGCACATCGCACCGAGGGGCGGCCCGGTATAAAGGGCGTGACGGACCGGGCCACTAATGCCTCCGGCGATCTCGGGGGGCCATGGCGCGATGGCTCCTCAAGGAGGATCCCCAGAGCTATCGATTCTCCGATCTCCTCCGGGATCGCACGACCGAATGGAACGGCGTTCACAACGCGCTCGCGCTCCGGCATCTGCGCGCGATGCGGCCCGGCGACGAAGCGATCATGTACCACACCGGCGCGGAACGCGCTGCGGTGGGAATCCTTCGGGTCTCCTCCGAGCCTCGTCCGGACCCTCACGATGCTCGGGGCTCCTGGTCGATCGAGGTTCGCGCGGTACGCGCCCTCCACCACCCTGTACCGCTCGAGCGGCTCAAGCAAGAGGCGGTGTTCTCCGGCTCGCCCCTCGTGCGGATCGGCCGGCTCTCGGTCCTCCCGTTGACGGAGGCCCAGTGGGATCGCCTGCTCGCTCTCGAGTGAAGTCTCCGCGAGTTCCCTAGGGAAGGAGCGAGGGCGAGCGCGCCAGCATCCGAGAGGCCGCCGCCCGGTATCGCGGGGCGGTGTACACCACGACCGGCGAGTCGGCCGCGGGGCGTTCGACCAGGGCCTTCCAGGGACTGGCGGATCGGAACGGGTACGTCGCGCCCCGACGCCCGAGAACGGCGATCGCCGCCCAATCGTCGAGGGGGCGGCCGCGGGGCTCGAGGCCCGCGAGATCGAAAAGGACGCTCCCCGGCGGCGCGCGGAGACGTTCGGCGAGTGCGTCCTCGCGTTGCCGCCGCTCGGCCGGGGCTCGCAGGAGCCGAGCCCACCGGCGAGCCCCGTCCGCATCGAGCTCGGTCAGGCGATATGCGCGCTTGTACAAGCGCCGCTCGAGCAGGCCCTGGACGAGCCGTGCCGCGAGGCGTCCACGATCGGGGAGGCGAGCAAGGAGCTCGCCATCGGTCCACGAGAACAGAGCGCGCGCGGATTCCGGGTACCCTTCGGAGCGCTCGACGGCCGCCTGGGCCATGAGCTCGGCGGCGCGTACCGTCTTGTGGTAGTACACCGCCGCGTACATCAGCGCCCGACCGACGAGGAACCCCTCGACCGCCATCCGGCCCTTCTCGGCAAAGGCGATCCGATCGCGGTGGGCTCGGATGGTGTCGAGCAGGCGCACCGCGTCGATCGCGCCGTGCGCGACCCCGGTGTAGTGGGCGTCGCGCTGAAGGTAATCGATCCGATCCGCGTCGACGGCACTGTGCAGCATCGAGCGGAGGAGCCCGTGGAGCTCCCGGTGGCGGGGTGGATCAACGAGATCGGCGATGTCCCGAGGCCGGAGGCCGTGCTTCTCGAGCGTGATCGGGACCGTGACCGCCTCGGGGTCCTCCCCCACACCGGGAATCTCCGCGCCAACGATGCGGGCGCGCGAGACCGCCTCGTGCCCGCGTCCTAGGACTTCGCGCATCGAGGGTTCGAGAGTGTGGGAGAACGGTGGGTGGCCCAGATCGTGGAGGAGCCCGCCGACCCTGGCGAGCTCGGTCGAGGACGCGTCCAGGTCGAGGTGGCGAGCCATCTCCCGCGCGACCCAGTAGGTGCCGAGCGAGTGCTCGAGTCGTGTGTGGTTCGCCCCGGGGAACACGAGGTGAGCGAACCCCGTCTGGTGGATCCCCCAGAGACGCTGGAACTCCCGCGTTCCGACCAGCGCGAGCGCGACCCCCTCGAGCTCGATCTGACCGTGGACCGGGTCGAAGATTGACTTCCGCGGGGGCGCGGCGGCGGGCGGCACGATAGCCCGAGCGCGCCCGAGGAATAAACTCCTCGGCAGCACGGGGGCGGGCGGGTCGAGCGTCGGTGGCCGACCGTCGCCGTCTTCGAGCCCGTGCCCCGGGCTCCGCTTCCTGTGGTAGAGAAGCTATTTATCGCATATACCGCCGTTTTTACTTTCGATGCCCGGGAGAGCTGTTGTCGCTGAGCCGCCCGGCCCGGGCGAACTAGGACCCGCGCACGCCGCGTTCCAGCATGCCCGCTCGCTCGCCGATCGCGGGGCGTTCCCGGAGGCGATCGCGGAGTACCAGGAGGGACTGCGAGCCGCTCCGAGCGACCGCGTGGGGCTGTTGGGCATCGCGCGTGCCTTCGAGCTGGCGGGTGACCCGGCAGCGTGCGTTCGGGTATGCGACTCCCTCCTTGCGCAACGCCCGGAGGATCTCGACGCATGGCGCGCCCGCGCTGAAGCCTATCGCGCCCTGCGCAACCCGCAGGAGCTTCTGTACTCCCTGACCGCGATCGCCCGGCTCGACCCGTCCGATCGCGCGGTGCAGATTGAGAGGTCCGAGGCCCAGGAGATCACCGGAGAGACTCGGGCGGCATACGAGACGCTCCACGCGCTCCTGCGCATCGACGGTCCGGATGCCCGAGACCCCACGCTCTACCTCCGGCTGGGCGATCTCGCGGCCCGGCTGTCGATGGTCGGGGAGGCGGAGGCGGCCTATGGCCGGGTGATCGAGCTCGATCCCGCGCGCACCCGCGACGTGACGCTCCGTCGGGTCCGTCTCTTGATGGAGTCCGGTCGGCCGGATCTCGCGCTCGAACGGCTAGATGCGGGGAGCGCGCCGGGCCCTACTACCGATCCTTCGGATGACACGATGCTCCTCCTGCGCGCGGAGATCCTCTCGAGAGCGGAACGTCCGGCGGAAGCGCGCGCCATCTACGAGGAGATCTTGCGCAAGGAACCGAGCTCGGCCGTGGCCGTTGCGGGGACCGCGCACTCCCTCATGGAGGAGGGTAAGCATTCCGAAGCGCGCGAGCTGTTGCGCAGCTCGCTCGGCCGCATCCCCCGGGACGAGCGACTCGTGCTCCTGCTCGCCGAGGCGGAGAGCGGGCTCGGAAACCGGGACGAAGCGGCTCGCGAGGTCGAGCATGGACTCGAGCTGCTCCCGAAATCCGGGTCGCTCTGGATCCGTCTCGGAGAGCTCGACATCTCCCGGGAGGACTGGGCCGGGGCCGGTGCCGCATTCGCCCACGCGGTCGAGCTCGACCCGGGAAACGCGTCCGTCCTGCTGCGCGCCGGGTTCGTCGCCGAGCGCCGGGGGAGCTCCACCGAGGCACTCTCGTGGTACGATCGGGCCGTTCAGATCGCACCCCACGATGGGAACGCCTGGACCCGCCGCGGCCTGGCCCAGCTCGCCTCTCGACAGCCGGAGCCGGCGCTCGCCAGCTTCGAGCGCGCGCTGTTGATTGACCCCGAGTCCGACGCGGCCAAGGAGGGGAAGAAAGCCGCCGGCCAGAAGCAACGAGAGCTCGCCATTGACCGACAGGGCCTAGCGGCTCTCCGCCTCGAAGCCGAACTGCATCGCCCCGTCACCAAGAACGATCTCTTCGTCTCCCTTCGCGTGCCTTTTGAGATGCTCGATTCGGTGATCGCGGCCATGGGCCGAACCCCGAAGATCGATGTCTATCGCCTGCCCTCGGCGGAACTCGCCGAGCTCGAGCAAGCATCGGTCCGTCTGATCACTTCGGCTGTCGAGCGATGGCCAGGCGGGATCGAACCGGGCTCGCTGAGCCTCGCGGAGATCGCCGCGCTCCACCCGGGCGAGGCCTCCCTCGAACAGATCCAGAGGCTCTTCGCCTACCTCGAGGCCGTGCTCCATCTTGACATCCGGCCGGAGAATCTCGAGCTCACCCCCGACGTCGAAGAGCTAGCGCGCCAAGCGATGAGCGCCGGCGGTGACGATCGAACCGCCTTTGAGCTCGTGCGGGACCTTCGAATCGGGATCTTCAAGGCGCGCCTCATCCAGACCGTGGAACGTGCCGGGGGCGCCGCCCACGCGCCCCTGCCCACACTCGCCCTCGGTGGCGAAGCCGCCCCGGCGGCGACAGTCGCGTTCGCGACGCCTGCGGCCTTGGTCGCCGAGCCTCATTTTTTCCCCCACGAGGGCGTCGTCGGGCTCGTCGCCACTCCTCCGAGCGGGGGAGGGACCCACGGGGCGCCCCGCGGCGGTGCCCCCGCCGGGCTCACCCCGATATCCCATCGGCGAGGAGCCGATCCGATCCGGTGCATCGGGTGCGGTGGGATCGCGGCCATCACGCATGTCTGCGGAGCCCCGATCTGCGAGCACTGCCTCGGCAACTTCCGGCAATGTCCGAAGTGCTGCTACCCCGTGGACCAGTCGAACGCACCGATCGGCGGGCCGGACCGGCCTGTCGCCCGGGTCGCCCCGGTCCACCCGAGCCCGCGGCCCCCGCTGCCGACGGAGGAAGCCGTGCCCGAGGCCCCGCGGGGGTCCCCGACACGACGAGAACGGGCCGCTCCTAAGGACTCTCGTGGCGGGCCCGAACAGGACGACGACGAGGAGGACGAAACCCCCGTGCGGCCACCGAGGGAACCGCGGCCTCCCCGGGAGGCCGCCGCACCGGCTCGTCCCGTCGTGGCCCCGCCGTCGATCGCACCCGTCCCGACGGTAGCGCCGGCTCGCCCACCTCGGCGCATGCGCACCGACGAGGAACCGAGGCTCTGAACCGGTCTCCCCGCGAGAGTGCTTCTCTTCCCCATCGATCCCAGCTTCCTCGGACTCTCCGGTCGGGGGGTCATCCTGATATATTGCCCTCCCCCATTCCAATCGGAGTTCACGAATGGCCTCCGTTTCTACGCCGGTATCGCGCATCGCCGCACCGATCGTCGCCGCGATCCTGGCCGTCGCCGCGGTCGTGCTCATGGCAGGGATCTACCTCCTGCTCCCCCAGAACGGCCACTACCTCGGCTTGGTCACGATCGGGATCCTCTCGTTGGGGTTTGCCGGCGTCGCCTACCTCGCTCAGTCTCTCTCGGCGGCGAACCCGGCTCCGCAGCGCACTCTCGCCTGGGCGTTCTACGCCTTCGGGTTCGCGCTCCTTCTCGTCACGTTCGCGCTCCCGGCCCCAGCCTACCAGCTTGCGCTGGCCTGGCAGATCACCGGTCTCGTCCTGACGCTGATCGCGCTCGCCGGGTCGATCGCCGGGATCGCCTGGCGCAGCCGAACGCTCGCGTCCGAGCCTCCCCGCGAGGTGGCTCGGTCCGAGTGGCGCGCTCGGGCTCCCGTCTCCGCGTTCGATTACGGAACCGCGCACTCGCCCGACGCTCCGGCGACCGCTCCTCCGGCCTCCCCCCCGGGCTCGCGGGGTCCCTAACGTGATGGCTCCCCCCGGCCCGACTGAACCCGCCCCGCGGGTCTGCCCTTCGTGCCACGCACCCGTGGGTGCGTCCGATCGCTTCTGCCCATCGTGCGGGGGTCCCGTTCCGGCCCCTCCCGCATCGGGGCCCGCCGGTTCCACCCCGGTCGATCTGAGGGAGAAGGTCGATCAGGATCGGGGGACGCTCAAGCGATTGCAGCTGCTCGTCCCGGGTTTCCGGGCCTACCGCCAGGGCGAGGACATCCGCGCGGCGGACAGCATTCTACGTCGCCAGGTGGCGGACAAGATCAAGAACGCGCGCACGAGCGCAGAGAACGCCCGCGCCGCGCTGACCCAGTCTGGACAGTTCTCGGTCCTGATGGACCTCGCCC
>JABEUK010000079.1 GCA_013044425.1 Thermoplasmata archaeon
CTGCCAGCGCCGGATTCGTCCAAGCGGACGGACAGTTCGAGATCCGAGGTACCCTCCGAGCCCCTCGGGTGCAGGCGACCATCCGGGGTGTGAGCCATATCGGCACGGTCGAGGGCGGCGACGTGCAGTTCACGCTGCCGGTCCGGCTCCCGATCTTGCGCTCGATCCTCGAGAGCGGGACCCTGGACATCGACCGGATCGAGGCGGAGACGGTCCACATCGAAGGCGTCACGGTCCAGTACCTCCGGGCAGCACGGATCGTGGTCGGGCCGAACTGCCACGTCGTACGGTACGACGGAACGATCGTCTCCTGTCACCCGTCGAGCCATCTTGGACCGGAATCCCGATCCCCGCGCCCAGCGGGAATGTCGCGCTGAATCGCCGGCGGGCCGCTTTTATCTCCCCCTGTCCCGTCGCACGGCGCATGCCCGCGGAAGAGGAGGGAGGGAGCGGAAGCCCCTCTCCCACCGCAATCCAGAGCCGGGTATCGGAGTACTGGAAGCGGGCGGGCGTGATCGGACGCGCGCTCGCCGACCGCCCGGGAGCTCCGACGTTCCGATTCACGGAGGGCCCCCCCTCGGCGAACGGGCGGCCCCACATCGGGCACATCATGGTCCGGGCCACCAAGGACCTTCAGCTCCGGTATCGCCGCATGCGCGGCTACCGGATCATCAGCGAGATGGCCGGCTGGGACTGCCACGGTTTACCGGTCGAGATCGAGGTCGAGAAGCGCCACGGCCTGAAATCCCGGAAGGAGATCGAGGCCTTCGGAGTGGCCCGATTCTGCGACGAGTGCCGCGCGACCACGCTCTCGGTCGCGGCCATCTGGGAGGAGATGAGCGAGCGCCTCGGCTACTGGCTCGACTACACCCACCCGTACACCACGATGGAGCCGAAGTACATCGAGAGCGTCTGGTGGTCGCTCAAGGTCCTCTTCGATCGCGGCCTCCTCGAGAAGGGCCACTACGTGCTCCCATACTGCCCGCGATGCGAGACGACGCTCTCCTCGCACGAGGTCGCCCAGGGATACAGGGAGGCGACCGATCCGTCCATCACGGTTCGCTTCCCGCTGCTCGGCGAGGTGGGTCCTCCGCGCTCCCTCCTCGTGTGGACGACGACCCCGTGGACGTTGGTCTCGAACCTTCTCGTCACCGCGCGTGCGGACCTTACGTATGTCGTCGTTCGCCTCAGCGATGGCACCGAGGGAATCCTCGCCGAAGCCGCGCTTCCTCGATACTTCCCGGCGGGGGTCGAAATCGTGACGCGGCTCTCCGGCCGCGAACTGGCCGGCCGGGAGTATCGGCCTCCGTTCTCGTTCGTGCCCGAGGGACCGGGACGGTTTCGCGTGGTTCTGGACGACATGGTCGCGATCGACGAAGGAACAGGGCTCGTTCACTGCTCCCCGAACTTCGGGCCGGAGGATCAGCGGATCGGCGCCCGCGAGGGCGTCGGCGGGTTCGATCCGCTGGACGGCCGCGGCGTCTTCACCACCCTCGTACCCCTCGTCCAGGGGAAATGGTTCAAGACCGCTGATCCGATCCTGATCCAAGATCTCGCAGATCGTGGACTTCTCGAGCGGAGCGGGTCGGTGCGCCACACCTATCCGTTCTGTTGGAGGTGCGAGACTCCACTCCTGTACCGCGCGATCGATTCCTGGTTCGTCCGCACGTCGCGCTTCTCGGAGGCGCTCGTCCGGCACAATTCCGGGGTCACCTGGATCCCCGCGCACCTGCGCACGGGCCGCTTCGGCAACTTCCTGACCGAGGCGAAGGACTGGGCACTCTCCCGCAGCCGGTACTGGGGGACCCCGCTGCCGATCTGGATGTGCTCGAAGGGCCACCCGACCTGCATCGGAAGCTTTGCCGAGCTAGAGAAACGCTCGGGAGAAGAACTCCCACCGGGTTTCGACCCGCACCGAGTGACGGTCGACCGGATCGCCTTCGCCTGCCCCACGTGCGGCGAGAAGAGCGTGCGAGAACCGTACACGATCGATGTGTGGTACGATAGCGGAGCGGCGCCGTTCGCTCAGTTCCACTATCCGTTCGAGCCGGGCCCGTTCGAGCCCGCGGCGCCTCTCGACTACGTCTCCGAGGCGATCGACCAGACCCGCGGCTGGTTCTACACGCTCCTGGTGCTCTCGGTCGGGCTGTTCGATCGCCCCGCCTACCGTGCGGCTCTCGTGACCGGCCATGGCCTCGATACCACCGGCAAGAAGATGTCGAAGTCCAAGGGCAACGTGCTCGAGCCGCTCGCGCTCCTCGAGCGGTTCGGCGGGGACATGGTCCGGTGGTCGGTCCTCGTCGTCGACTTCACCGAGGGAATGCGGATCGCGGAAGACACCATCCGACAGACCGGGGCTCGGACGCTCGGAACGCTGACGAACGTGGTCGCGTTCTATCGGCAGAATTCCCAGGCGGACGGGCTTGCGACCGTATGGGAGCGGCCCCGACCGGAGAACGCGCTCGATCGGTGGCTGCTCTCCCGGCTCGAAGCGACGCGCAGGATCACGACCGACGCGCTCGAGTCGTTCGATCCCCGGCCCGCCGCCCAGGCGATCCGCTCGTTCGTGGACGATCTGTCGACCTGGTACCTGCGCCGTTCCCGGCCCCGATTCTGGGCCGAGGCGAACGATCCGATGCGTCGGGAAGCGCACGCGACCCTCTCCTACACGCTCTCCGTAACCGCTCGGCTGTTGGCCCCGTTCGCCCCGTTCACTGCCGAATGGATCCACCAGGAGCTTTCGGACGCACCGTTCGCGGAGTCCTCGCCCTCGGTCCACCTCGGGGAGTGGCCGGAGGAGGTCGGTGAACGCGATGAGGATCTCGAGCGAGGCATGCAGCGGATCCGCGAGCTGGTCGAGATCGGTCGTGAGCTTCGCCAGCGGGCCCAGGTCAAGTCTCGCATACCGCTCGCCGAACTCGTCTTCTTCTCGCGCGGTCCCGCAGACACCGAGTCGTGGACGCGCGAGCGGGACGCGATCCTCGCCGCCGAGCTCAACGTTCGCCAAGTGACGTTCGCGCCGCAGGCGGATCCGAAGGACTACCCGGAAGCCGATTGGGTGCTTCGGCGAGAGGAGGGGCCCGCCCAGGCGGCGCTCTCCCGACGGCCGACCCCGGAGCTGCTCGAGGAGGGGTTGGTCCGGGAAGTGCTCCGTCGGCTCCAGCAGACACGCAAGGAGATGCAGCTGAAGTTCACCGAAGGGGTGGCGATCCGCATCGGGGCGACCGCCGATATCCACCGCGCCCTCGCGCGGCATCGAGAGACTATGGCGCGGGAACTCCTCGCCGAGCCGCTCGATCTCGTCGACGCGTTGCTCCCGGACGGACCCGAGGTACGGAGCTGGGAGGTCGAAGGGTCCCGCTTTACGGCCCAGATCTCCCGGAAGGAGCTCCCCGCCGCGCAATCGCCGGCCCGTTCGGCTCGATCTCCGCGAAGACCTCGGCCTGGAACCGCTCGACGACGGTCGAGGCCTGTCGCCACGCAGCGAAGGGCAGCCCCGCCTTCTCGCACGTCGCATCCAGGAACTCGGAAGCGCCCCAGTCCTGCTCGACGGCGACCTGCGGCAGCAACAGCCCGCTCGCGCCGCGGGCCCGCACGATCAACCCATCCCGCCCGACCTCGACCGAAGCGAGCCGGCTCTCGGGGTCGGAGGCGGCGATCGGCTCGGGCGGCGTGAGGATCGACACCTCGATCACGATCCGGTCGAACTCCTCCGGGAGGAGCGGCGGGAATCGGGGATCCTCGTGTGCGCTGGCGACGGCGGCGCCGCGGATCGCCTGTGCGAGCGGCAGGACCGGCCGGGGGTATCCGATGCATCCTCTCAACCCCCCGGAGCGGTGATCGACCAAGGTCACGAACACGCCCCGGGGCTCCTCGGCATCGGGAGGGGGGTTGCCCGTGGGGCGGGCAGGGAGGCCGAGGGAGCTCGCGATCGCCGCGCGCGCCTCACGCACGGCCCATCGCCCTGCCGTCAGAGCGACCATGCTGTCGACACTCCGGTCCCCTCAATAGCGGTTCCCGGGAACCGAGGCGGTCGGGCTCGAGGACGTCCCGGCGAACCGGGAAGAGACGGTGCCCGAGGGCGGGCCGCTGGGACATGCTTTATACGGGTCCACGGTCCCGCCGCGCACCGATGCCGTTCCCCGAGGCGGTCGAGCGACTGCTCAACAAGAAGATCTGCATGAGCTGCTCGGCACGGAACCCTCCGAAGGCGATCCAGTGTCGCAAGTGCGGCTACAAGGGCCTGCGCGTCAAGTCCCGCGAGCGTTCGGGGAAGACCCAGTAACGGGGGTCAGCGCGCCGCCGTGCGGCGCGCCGAGGCCCGCTCTTCGCGATCGAGGTAGAAGCGCTTGCGTAGCAGGAACCAGCCGTTCCGCACCCCGTCGCGCCAGCTCGAGAGCTTAGGAGGGCCGATCCGCTCCCCGTACCGAATCGGTACCTCGAGGACCCGAAACCCACGGGTGAGCGCTTCGATCTTGAGCTCCTCGCTCATCGCCATCCCATCCTGGGTGAGGACCGCCCGGTCAAGGATCGAGCGGCGGAAGACCCACAGCCCGCTCTGGCTGTCGCGGATCGGAGTGCCCGTCGGTCCCGTCACGTACCGATGGTAGGCGATCGCGAAGGAGAAGTTGAGCACCCAATTCCCGATCCGATGCTCGGTCGTCATCGCCTCGCGCGTGACATACGCGAGGCGATCGCCCGTGAGGAAGTCGAGCCGCTCATCGATCAGACGCCGGATGAGGGCGGGAATCTCCTCGACCGGGTAGGTGCCATCGCCATCGGACGTCGCGATGATCTCTCCGCTCGCCTCGGCAAAGCCCGTACGATACGCCCGGCCGTACCCCCTGCGACGTTCCACGATCACACGAGCGCCCTCGGCTTCGGCTGCGGCGCCCGTCCCGTCGGTCGAGGCCCCATCGACTACAAGGATCTCCCAGTCGATCGGATCGTCCCGGAAGATCGTACGATTCGCGTGATCCGCGGCCGCCCGGAAGCCGCGGAGCACCGCGGCGATTGACCCTGCCTCGTTGAGGGTCGGGACGACCAGGCTGGCGCGCATTCGAACCTCTCGCAGACCGCCCACCCCTTAAACGCCTCGTCCTCCTGGGCGCTCTCGTGTCGCGGCGCGCTTCCGGCCTTCGACCGCGGCGCCGGTGGGGAAGTTTCCCGACCACGGCCGACATGGGGATCTGGGCGACCGGGGGGTCGCCGGCCGAGCTTTTCGAGGCCCTCGGGCTGGGGCTCTTCGCCCTCCAGATCGATCTACGGCGGGTGGAAGCTCGGGAGGAACGCGCCCTCAGCGCCATCGGCGCCGACCCGATCTCCCTTACGGTCGCCTACCTCAACCAACTGCTGTTGCTCCAGAGCGTCGATGGATTCCTCGTTCGTTCGATCGAGGCCCGTCCGATCGGCCAGCCTCCGACGGGGATCCTCGCGAGCGTCTCGGGTGAGAAGTACGACCCGGCACGCCACCACCTACGGATCGAGGTGAAGGCAATCACGCTCCACGACCTCAGGATCGACCTGGAACGGGGTCGGGCGCGCGTCATCGTAGACATCTGAGCGGACCCCCCTCGGGGGAGCGAACGATAGGGCCGACCGTTCGGTTCAGGGCATCCGCTGGACGATCTCTTGCAGCGCGGCGCCCGGTCGGGGCCTGCGCCCGGCCTTCCCGAGGATCCGCTCGAGGGCCGCGAAGACGACCAAGAGATCGGGCCAGTCCGCGATCCCCATGTGCCCGATCCGGAAGATCTTGCCCGTCAGCTCGCCCTGACCTCCCTGCACCAGGACGTTGTACTGACGCTCGAGGGCCTTGCGGACCTGAGCATCCTCCATTCCGCTCGGGTTGCGGATCGCAGTGACCGTGTCGCTCGCGTAACGCGGGTCGGGGAAGAGTTCCAAGCCGAGGGCGCTCGTCGCCGCTCGGGTGGCCTCCGCGAGCCGGTGGGTCCGGGCGAGCCGCCCCTCGAGCGTCTCCTCGCGCAGGAGCACGAGCGCCTCCCGCAGCGCGAGAAAGAGCGGGACGGCGGGCGTCCACGGGGTGTCGTTCTTCTCGAGCGACGTAAGGTGCGCCTTCAGGTCGAGATAGTACGTTCCGGGGTGGAGTTCCCGGACCGCGCGCTCGGAAAGATGGACGATCGCGAGCCCCGCCGGAGCGGCGAGCCCCTTCTGAGGGCCCGCCACGAGCGCGTCGATACCCCACGCATCGATGTCGCAGGGGATCCCGGCGACCGCGCTGATCCCATCGACCAGGAACAGGGCTCCGGATTTCCGTACCGCGGGGGCGAGCGAAGCGATATCGTTCGCGAGCCCGACGCTCGTCTCGTTGTGGACGACGCAGACCGCGGCGAAGTCGCCCTTCTCGAGCTCGGTCCGAGCCGCCTCGAGGGGGATGTTCTGGCCCCACGGAGCGCTGATCGTCGTCACCTGCGAGGCGTAGCGGCGCACGATCGCGTCCGTGCGTTGCCCGAAGTTCCCGTTGCTGAGCACGAGGGTGCGCCCCTCCTTCGGGACGAGGCCGGAGTAGACCGCCTCGAGTCCGGAGGTCCCGCTGCCCGTGAGGACGACCTGGTGGCCTTTCGTACCGAAGAGCACGGGCAACAGCTCGCGGATCTCGGCCATCACTCCATGGAAGTAGTCGCCTCGGTGGTTCAAGGACGGCATCGACATCGCGCGCAGCACGCGGGGATGGATGCGGACCGGCCCGGCGATCAGGAACGTGGCGGTCTCGGGATCGAACGTCATGGGGACCCGCCCGGCGGGAGCACGCGCGCGGTCAAAGGCTCTGCGCGGGCCGCGCGCAGGATCTCATCCACGACGAGGTTCCCGGCACGGGCTTGACCTTCCCGGGTGGACGCGCCGATGTGGGGAGTCGCGATGACGTCGGGCCGTTCGAGCAGCTCCCGAAGCCGGGGTGGTTCCTCGTCGAAGACGTCCAGCGCTGCGCCGGCGAGTCGTCCGGATTTCAGCGCCGCGAGCAAGGCCGTCTCGTCGACGAGAGGACCCCGTGCCACGTTGATGAGCACCGCTCCCGGCCGCATCTGTTCGAGCGCGCGGGCGTCCATCAGGTGGTGGTTCTCGGGAGTGAGGGACGCATGCAAACTGACGATGTCCGCTCGACCGAGCAGGGTTGGCAGGTCCACGAGCTCGGTCGCGTCGATCGGGGCGGAAAGGAAGGGATCGTACGCGACCGCGCGGACGCCGAACGGGATCAGTCGCCGCTGGACCTCGCGCGCGATCCGACCGTACCCGATGTAGCCGATCGTGCGCCCGGCGATCTCCCCGCCGTTAGTGCCGCGCTCCCAACCCCCCGCCTTGGTCGACACGATCCCCGGCCACAACCGGCGAACGAGCATCAGTGCGAACGCCACCGTGAGCTCGGCGACGCTCGCGGTCGCGGCGCTCGGTGTGTTGACGACGTCGATCGACCGGGCCGCGACGGCGCTCATGTCGATGTTGTCCACCCCAACCCCCGCCCGAGCGATGAGTCGTAGGTGGGGCGCGTTACGGAGCATCTCCTCGGTCACCTTCGTCCGGCTGCGCACCACGAGCGCCCACGCAGTGGGAAGCGCGGCGCGGAGCGCGTCGGCGCCGGCCGTGGCATCGACCACGGTGCAAGGTCCCGAGCGCAATCGATCGACCGCGGCTCGATCGATCGGGTCCGCGATCACGACGATCCGAGCGGCTTCGGGCACGGCCCGACGAATCGAGCGGGGGGCTAAGCCTTTCCGCTCCCTCTAGGCCGACGGCACCTTCGGTACGGTCGTGCGTTCGAGCGCTACTCGAACGATCTCCTCCCCGCGGATCCCTCGGATCCAGGGCTCGGCCTTGACCGTGATGCGGTGGGCGAGCGCGGGAACGGCGTAGGACTTCACGTCGTCGGGGAGCACGTAGTCCCGCCCTTCGACCAGCGCGCGGGCCCGCGCGATGCGGATGAGCGCGAGCGAGCCCCGGGGCGAGGCGCCGACCTCCGATCGCGGGTCGTCGCGCGTGGCGCGGACGAGATCGACGATGTAGGACTCGATGGAGGGGTCCACCGTGACCTCCTCTACCGAGCGCTGCATCTCCTGGAACTCGGAGAGGGTAAGGACCCGGGGAACCTCGACCATCTCGTGCTTGCGCTCGCGACGACGCTTCAGGATCTCCCGTTCCTCCTCGATCGTGGGGTACCCCACCCGCAACCGCAGCAGGAACCGATCGATCTGAGCTTCCGGTAGTGGATAGGTTCCCTCGAGCTCGAGCGGGTTCTCGGTGGCGAGGACGAGAAACGGCCGATCGAGCGGATACGTTGACCGGTCGCTGGTGACCTGGTACTCCTGCATCGCCTCTAGGAGAGCCGACTGCACCTTGGGGGGAGCGCGATTGATCTCGTCGGCCAGCACCAGGTTCGCGAACAATGGGCCGGGCCGGAAGCGGATCTGTCGATCCTCCTCCAGGATCTCGGTGCCGGTGATATCGTGGGGTAGGAGGTCGGAAGTGAACTGGATCCGCTGGAACTTCAGCCCGAGGGCCTGGGCGAAGGACTTCGCCATGAGCGTCTTGCCGAGGCCGGGAAGATCCTCGAGGAGGAGGTGCCCGTCCGCGAGGAGGCCGACCGCGATCTGGTCGAGGACCGCGTCCCGACCTACGATCGCGGCGTGAACGGCCTCGCGGATCCGGTCCATCCGAACGCGGGTCGTCGCACCGTCCATCTCCGTCCCTCGTACTTCACGAACCTCGACCCTATATGTGGACGCCTCCGCTATTCCCCGACCGTAACGATCCGCATCACGGTAGGCCGATGCCCTCTCCGCGGTCTGACCCAGGCCGGGGCTGCCGGACACCGGGGTTGTCCTCACTTCACTCCCTGCGGACGACCCGTCCGCGTTGGGTCGAGAGGGACCCTTCGACGGTACCCGAGCGCGACCGTGAGGCCGCGCCGACCGCACGAGAGAGGTCGGCGGCTAAATCGTTGGCGTGTCGGGGGCAGAGAAGGTTTCCGGATGGATGAGCACCCAGGCGACCGCGAGGAGACCCCCCACCAGGAGCCCGGCGGCGACCCCTACGTAGACGTATCCCGGCTGGATGAGCAGCGAGCTCGAAAGAGCCACGGCGACGCCAAGCGCCGGCAGGAGGAGCACATCCCCGGAGCGTCGCAGGGTGCCGCGCGGGAGCTCCGGGTCGGCCGAGAGCCACAGGAATAGCGCCAGCGCGGAGACGCCGGCCAACAAATCGGTGACAATCGAGGGTGGTACGACCAGGGCGAGATAGCCGAGGGAGGCCACGGCCGGCAAGAACTCGTACGGCCGAACGCTCCGTCCGGCGAACGCGCGCAGCGTCCCGGCGGCCGCGAATCCCACGATCGCGATCGCGATGCCCACCACCGCTCCGTGCGGGTCCCAGATCCCGAGTCCTACGGCGACCGCCGCCCCGGCCGCGAGCAGGCCCGGGCCCTCACGGCGCACGGTTCGCGTCTGGGGAGGCGGATCGGTCGTCACGAACGCCTCCGCGACCCAAGCCCCGCTCGCAGCATCGCTTGGAAGCCCGCGAGCGACCAGTACTCCTCCCAATCGATCACGGGAGCGTCCTTCCAGACCCGGGCGATCCGCTCGTGGCGGGCCAAGCGCAGGAGCCGGCGCACGAGCGCGAGGTCCTCCTCGCCCCATCCCGGCGGATCGGGAGCCGCGGTGATCGGCGAGGGGCTCAGCACCACGGTCGGGAACCCTCGCCGGCGCAGGTAGGGAACGAGCCGGGCGGCCTCCTCATCGACGAGGGAGGCGAGCAGGATCGTGGTGACGCCGGCACGAAAGTGGCGTCGCATCGCGATCGCGCATCGTTCGGACGGCCCTGCGATGGGAGCAACGTGGCTGTCCATCAGCACGCGGCGGATGCGGAGTCGCTGGGCCCGACCCGCCCCGAGGGGGACCGCCGTCAGGAACTCCCCGTAGGTGGCCACGCCGACCCGGGCCTTCTCCCGTAGGAAAGCTCCGGCGATCCCGAGGGCCGCGGCGCGCGCGACGCCCACGATCCGTTCGTCGACCTCGGGGCCGAGCCCGGTCGGGCGAAGGTCGAGGACGAGCAGGATGTCGCCCGTACGCTCGAGATGGAACTCGTTGACCCACGTACGCCCCGAACGTGCCGTGGCCGCCCAGTTGATGTGACGCGGGGGATCGGACGGGCGTGCGATCCTCAGACCAAAGAACTCCCCACTCGAACCGAGCGCGCGGGAGCGAGTCTCGCCCGGAAGGACGATCGTCCGCATGAGCCGAACCCGTCCGATGCGGCCGATCTCCGGAGGATAGCGTTCGATCGAGAGCTCCTCGGCGACCGGGCGGATCGATCGCTCGACCAGGTCGAGCGGGTCGACCCACAGAACCTCGGGTACCGGGAGCTGGGCGATCAACGGCTCGTGGGCCTTCCAGAAGAACTCGAAGCTAAGGGAGCCCTCGGAGTACTCGAAACGCGGTGGGGCGCGAAGGAGGAGGCCGGAAGGCCGGTCCAGTCGTAGCTGAAGCTCCTGCGGCGGGAGCGCACGCTCGCTCGGCACGACCTGCCCGCGGATAGTGACCTCCTCTTCACTGCCGTACACGCCCCAGTCGATCTTGGCGCTCGCCTGTCGAGGACCGAGGAGAGCGGCCCCGAGGGGAGCGAGCAGGAAGGGCAACGCGAGGAACAGGGGAACCGGGGTGCGTGCCGCCAACCCGAGCACGAGAAGGGCGGCTCCAACCCCGTAGAAGAGCCACGATCGGGGTCGCCATTGGAGTAGGGATCGCTCGGTCTCCCCGCCGAAGATCACGATTCCCGCTCCAACTGTTCGACCCGGGTGGCGACGTACTTGCGGAAGCCCGCGGCGTTCATCGATACGATCGTGGAGAGCTCCCCCCGGGGACGAGAGGGCAGTCGAGGGTTCGGTCCGGCGCGCTCGACCTGATCGAGCAGGAGGACCAGCTCCTCTCGGTGGATCCGGTCGCCTGCGAACGCCCGAAGAGCCCGAAGCGAGGGCCGGCTATCTGGAACGTGCACCGGTCTCCGGTCCTCACCGCGGCTGGCGAGAACGCCATACGGGCCGAGTGAGGCCGCGAGCACCACCGCCGCCGCACCCGCGGGCACCGCCAGGGCGATGTTGGGCCCTGCGGTGATCGCGAGGGCGATGGCGATCGCGATGAGGGCGAGGATTCCTGCGATCACCCCCGTGGATGGAGCTGCCGTCACGCCCGCTGAGCCTCCTTGGCGCCCAGCTCCTCGACGGCTCGCCGGAGGGCGGACTTGGCCCGAGCCACTTCCTCCGGCCCGATGGGGTGCTGCGAGTAGCGGGCCTCCTCGAAGAGATGCGTGATCTCTTGCGCGGTATCGAGCCCGATCCCGAGACGTATCAAGTGGCCCCGTCGGATCTCTTCGGCGGTCTGCCGATCCGTGTCCCCCACGATCGGAGTCAGGCGGTTCAGGAGGTGGCCGTACAGGCGAACGAGCACCGTCCGGGGTTCCTCGTCCGTGTCGAGCGCAGCTGAAGCCTGCACGAGCACGTCGCGAACCTCCTCGTCGGTGGGGATCGGCCGCACGGCCCGCGTGCGCTCCCGAGTCCCGAGCATCCGCAGGGCCACCGCTGTCCCAACGAGCGCGACCGCCGCAACCAACGCGAACAGAGCCCATGGGGGGATGGCCAGGTGGAGTGGAGCGAAGCCGGTGCCCGACCCGGTACCGTTCGCAGCGGAGGAGGTGTTGCCACCCCCCGACGTGTCGTTCGAGCCCGGGCCCACGGGGCTCAGGGGCAGCAGGCTTCCACCCCCGAGGCCACGGCCCACCACCGCGAAGACCGTCAGGAGAACGATCGTGGTGAGCACGACGGCGAGGATCCGGGCCGGGTAGGGCATGGTTCGTTGCCGGAGCCGGTCGACGATTAGGAAGCCGGCGACCCCCAGGAATCCCGCCACCAGGATCCACTGGAATGCCGTCTCTGAGAGCTCCAGGAGCGTGGGAGAAGGGGTCGAGGAAGAGGTAGGCGTGGTGGCGGAGGCGGTCAAGAGTGCGGCCGCACCACCCACGGCGAGCGCGATCCCCAGGATCAACACCCAGGAGAGCGAAGACGCCCGAGGGGAACGACGGACCGCGCTCATCCCTGCCGGTACGCACCGCACTCCATATGCCGCTTTGCGCACGGGGAGGGGAGCGGCGTCCTCCGCCTTCGCTGGGGCGGCGGGTCCCGAGCTTAGCTCGGAGGAGGGGGCTCGCTCGTAGGATTGGGAGCCGGCGGGCGCCGACGTAGCAAGTAGAAGCTTCGGCGCTCGTGCTCGGCGCGGATCACGGCGAAATCCTCCACGTGGTGGCCGAGATCGTACGCGGCCCGGAAGGCATCCCGCACCGCATGCCGCCAACGCCACAGCGCCGCTCGCTCGTGGGTGCGAACGAGATCGAGGTCGAACGGAACCTCGATATGCGACGCTTCCGTCGAGGGTTCCGCAACGACGGTGGGAACTCGGATTCCGGACTCCCCCGGCTCGGTCTCGAGGATCGTCGAGGAGGAACTCCACCGCTGGAGATCCTCCGCCGGGCTCGGGAACGCTCCTGCGAGACGGGCCACGACCTCCGGATTCGTGAGGGGCCACACCGCCCGGACCCGGTCCGTCTCGAGACCGGCGTTCACCGCGTCGCCCATCTGCCCGTAGTAGTGGGAGTGGTAGCGGTCCGGTCGCGCTCCGAGCTGCCGGACGAACAGCATCGCGTTCTTGCTCTGGAGCGGATCGAAGACCCACCGGATCTCGGCGAGGCCGAGACGGACGGCCTCGTCCCGGTAGTAGTTCATCAGGCGATGGCCCACTCGATGGTTCTGGTATTCGGGACGGACGGCGAGCTGGTGGAGGTAGTGGTAGAGCTGCTCGCCGTCGAAGCCGAGGAAGCCGAGCGCGAACCCCGCGAGGTAGATGTCGGCGAAGGCGCCGAGCACGAGCCCTCCGTTATCCTGGACGGCCCGCTGGAGCACCGGTGGAATCGGATCGACCTCCTCTCCGCCCCAGGCGAGCCGGTGGACCTGGTCGACTTGGCGGAACTCCTCGGGCTTGTCGAGGCGACGCAGGCGAAAGTCCTCGATCGGTCCGGCCCCGGCGGCCACGAACTTCGGACGGGAGGGGATTACTTAACCCGGCTCGCAGGAGAACGGGGCGCCCCTTACCGGGGAAGGCGAAGCTCCTCGCGCTTCTGGGCGTAGCGGACCTCGTCGTTCGGCGTGAGGTCCCATAGGAGCTCCTCGATCAGCGGGATGTTCCGCAGGAACTCGGCCTTGCTCTTCGTCCGCATCAGGTGCTCGAACTTGCGGCGGGCGGTGTAGTACGCGCCGACGAGATAGGCCCCGACGATGACGACGATCGGGCCCACGATCGCGAACACGAGGTTCCAGTTCCAGCCCCCGCTCCCGCTGCCGTCGGTGCTCGCCGTAATCTGCTGGAACGGCCAGGAGTTCGCTAGAGGAGTGAACGCCCCGATCGCAAGGACCGTGAGCACAAGGCCGGCGACGAAGACAACGACCGAGGCGATGGCACGGTGCGTGCGCAGCCCGATCCGGAACCGATACTCCCAGGTCACGTGGTCCGTGGTCGATCCCATCGCGCGGCCGGGAGCGCCCCTCCGATAAGAAGCTATGGAAGGGGACCCGTGCGACCGGCTCGCGGGCCGGGCGGTGCCGGGCGGCCCGTTCTCCTGCGCGTTCGTCGTGGCCGGTCGAACTCATCGCGAGGGGGGGCCCCGGTCCTTGCGGCCGTATCGACCGCCGGGCGCGACCGGAGCTGGCGATCCCACGAGCGACGGCGGTGGGATGTGATCGAGGATCACGCGCGTGCGCCGATATAGGTAGATCGAGCCCATCAACACGATTGCCGCTGCAACGCCCCCGACGAGCTCTCCACCGAATGCGTTGAACCCGAGAAGGAACAAGCCGATCCCGGAGATGAGGGCGCCCGAGACCACCCCGGCCCCCCGTCGCGGACTCCCGGCCGCCGTCTCGGGCAGGGATAGGAGCGCGCCCGTCACCTCGAGCGCGACGATCGCGACCGCCTGGAGTCCGACTACGAAGGTCCCGTCCCAGGTGATCGTCGAGGCCGAGAGGTACTGACCCGCGAGCGCCAGCACCAGGATCCCGCCGATCCCCGCGCGCAATCCGATCGCGTAGAACGGGAAGCTCGGACCTCTTCCCCAATAGTGGGTTCGCCGGGTCGCCCACTCGGCGAGCTCGATCGAGACGACGAGCACCGCGAGGAGTGCGAAGGCACCGAGCAGAGCGGCGTTCGTCATCGCCGCAAGGTACAGGAGCCATGGGAGGGAGAGAAGGATCCCGACGAACAGGCCGAGCGTGTAGGCGAAAATCATCCGGCGCTCGTCGAAGCGGCTCTCGACGACCTGCGGGGTCGTGTACCGACCCATCTCCCACCACAGATATCCCCCGGTGAGTACGATCCCGAGTGCCCCTGCGATCGTGAGCGAGAACGCGACCATCGTCAGTCGACCTTGCGCGCCACGGTCAGGAACCCGGTGTGGCCCAGCATCTCGAATGCGGGGCGCGTGCCACCTTCGCCGACATGCAAGGGACGCTCGAGGAGCTCAAGGGAGCGAATCTCATCGAAGCGAAGCTCCCTCAACGAGCGCACCGTCCGTTCCAGCTGATTGTAGGTCGGTGAATAGGTGACGACACGACCTCCGTTACGGAGGGCGGCCCGCAGCGAAAGCAGTACACCCCAGGGTTCGGGCAGATCGAGCGCCACCGCATCGTAGCCTGTTCCTTCGATGCCGTTCGCTAGGACATCCCGCTCATGGAAGGATACTCGATCGGCGAGTCCCCCCCGCTCGAGGTTCTGTCGGGCGAGGTGCAACGCTTCCGGTCGGCGGTCGAAGGAGACCACATGCCCGGCAGGCCCGACGGTGTAGGCGAGCACGGTCGTCAGCGCTCCGCTGCCACTGCCCGCCTCCGCCACTCGGTCCCCCGGGCCGATCCCGGCGAGGAGTACGAGGTACGCCGCGTCCTTCGCCGTGATGATCTGGGCTCCCCGCGTCATGGTCGAGAGGAGATCGGACAGCGACGGCCGGAGGACCGCGTATCGTGTGCCCACCCACTCGATCGAGCCTCCCACGGCTTGACCGATCTGTTCGGTCAGGTCGAGTATCGCTGCGTCGCCGATCCGCTGGGGGCCCCGCCGCAACGGAACGAGGATCGGAGGAGTACCCGGGTGTTTCAGGGCCACGACATCGCCCTCGGACCAACGACTCTCGCCCATCTTGCCCTGTAGCCATCACCGTACCCCGGGCTTATGAGGGCAAGGGGGCCCTCCGAGCCACGCCCGCACCCCCCCGCAGCTCCGCCCCGCGATGCCCAGAGCCGTTCCTCTGCCGGCGCACGATC
>JABEUK010000080.1 GCA_013044425.1 Thermoplasmata archaeon
ATTTCGCGCGGCTCGAAGCGGGCGAGGCCGTCCATGTCGGAAACCAGGTCATCTACGCCGCGGACCTCCAAGGACCGCCGCGCCCGGGTCGCTCGATCGTGTACTCGGGGGACACGAGTCCGTGCGAGGAGATACGTCGCCTCGCCCACCGGGCGACCCTCCTCATCCACGAGGCCACCACCTCCTCCGACATCGAGGCCGAGGCGAACAAGTGGGGACACTCCTCCGCCCGCCAGGCCGCCCAGCTGGCCACCGAAGCGGAGGTCGAGACCTTGTTCCTGACCCACTTTTCCTCCCGGTACAAGGAGGTCGAACCTCTCGAGACCGAGGCGCGGGTCGTCTTCCCATCGTCCCAGGCCGCGCGTGACCTCCTCGATCACCTCATCCGGCAGCCATGATCCGCGCCGACCTCCTCGTCACTGGGATCGGGGAGCTCGCTACGCTCTCGGCGGGTCCGGTCCCGCGGATCGGGGAGCGGGCGGAGGAGCTCGGGCTCGAACACGATGCGGCCGTCGCGATCCGCGATGGCCGCTTCGCGTGGATCGGACGGACTCGGACCGTCCGCCGAGAGGTACGTCTCCGTCGAGGCGGAACGCACCTCGACGCTCGAGGTGGAACGGTCGTCCCGGGGTTCGTGGACGCGCATACTCACCTCCTCTACGCGGGCGATCGGGCCTCCGAGGTGGCCCTCAAGATTCGCGGAGTTCCCTACGCTACAATCGCTCGTCGGGGCGGCGGGATCTACTCGACCGTACGCGCCACGCGCCGAGCTTCGACCAGCGAACTGCTCGCCTCGGCCGAGGATCGAATGCACCGCATGGCGCGTTCCGGGACGACGACGTTCGAGGTCAAGAGCGGCTACGCGCTCTCTCACCTGGGAGAGCTTCGACTGCTGCGTCTGATCGGTCGCCTCGCCTCGCGGACCGGCTTGGAGGTCGTGCCGACGTACCTGGGCGCGCACGCGATACCTCCCGAGTTCCGCGGACGCTCCGATGCGTACGTCGATCAGATCGTGCGGCGAACGCTACCGATCGTGGCCCGGGAGGGACTCGCCCGGTTCTGCGACGTATTCTGCGAACCGGGGTTCTTCACGGTGCGCCAGTCCGAGCGCGTCCTTCGAACGGCCCTCGGCCTCGGCATGGGGATCAAGGTCCACGCCGACGAGTTCGCCCTCTCGGGAGGCGCGGAACTCGCGAGCCGGCTCGGAGCTCGCTCGGCGGAGCACCTCCTACAGGACGGTCGCCCAGAGTTCGAGCTCCTCGCGCGCACCGGCGTGACGGCGGTGATCCTGCCGGTGACCCCGTTCGCTTCCCTCGCCGGCCGGGCGAGCCCCGGTCGGGCCCTCGTCGACGCCGGCGTCGCCGTAGCGCTGGGCTCGGACTGCTCGCCGAACTCCTGGATCGAGGCGATGCCGCTCGTGCTAGCCCACGCCGTGTATAGCGCCCGGCTCTCGCCGAGGGAGGCGATCACCGCCGCGACCGTCAACGCCGCGCACGCCTCGGACCTCGCCGACCGGGCCGGTTCGATCGCGGTCGGGCGCCGCGCCGATTTCTCGCTCTTCGCGCTCAGTTCCGTGGATCATATCCCGTACCGCATCGGGTCGTTTCCGACCCTCGTTTATCGTCAGGGAATCCGTATTCTACCGGCGTAACTCCGAGGACAGCTCTAAATAGGAGGGCCAATCTTCTCGCCGGTGAGGCCCTTAGCATGGCGGAGAAAATCGGCAAGGAGCAGATCAAGCGAGAGAACGGCTACCTGTACTACCTCGGGAAGGACGGGTACCTGTGGAAGACCCCCACGAAGCTCAACAAGAGCGGCCGCAAGGCGAAGGTCGGAACGGAGAAGATCGTTCGTCAGGCCGGCTACATGTACTTCTTGGACAAGAAGGGCTACATCGCGCGCGCCAAGATGAAGAACGCCTGAACGGAACCCCTTACTTTCGAAGGGACCTTCCTCCGGGAACGGTCCCTCCCCCTATTTTCCTCTCGCGCGACGAACCACCGACTCCACTCCCTGCGCCTCCGAGCGACGGCTTAAGCTCCCGAGCCGTTCGTTCCGGGCGAAGCCATGGTCTGCCGCAACGATTCCGGCGATCCCCGGAAGTGCGACCGCTGCGGCGCCTACCTCTGGGTCGCCGAGGAAGGGATGTTCTGCGGGGACTGCGGCGTCCTCATGCCGTGCACCATGCGGGTCCTCCCGCCTCCGGCCGCTGAGGCCCCGCGAACGCCGTCGCGATGACGTCGGAACGCCTCGAACGTGACTCCACGCACCAAAGTCGACGCGACGAGGCAGAGCTAAGATATACCGCGTCGCTTCTGCGCAGTGTTGGAGGGTTCACGTCGGGTGTCTCGCGCATCGGCTCCCGCGTTCCATCTCACTGCCTCACGGCGTGAAACGCCCACTTCTCGAGGGTGTTTCGCGGCCTCACCGAGGTCGAGATAGCACGCGAGGTCGTAGCGCCGGTGACCGCTTGCGGTCCGACACCCCCGTTGACCCTTCGGGAAGAGGCCTTTACATGGCACTAGCAAAGAAGCGAGCCGCCCCCTCGAACGAGGAGGCCCGTGGCCGACCGACGACCGCCTACGGTGACGAACCGATCCCGGTCCCCCGCCTCACACCCAGGGGAAAGGCCGCGTTCGACACCGTCCAGTGGAGGAATTACGACGCAGTCATCAAGAACGCCGAGGGCAAGACGATCTTCGAGCTGAAGGGAATCCACGCTCCGACATCCTGGTCGGACACCTCGATCAACATCGCCGCGTCGAAGTATTTCCGCATCCTTCAGGGCCGCCGCGAAGATTCGGTCGACGGCATGATCCGGCGCGTATGCCACTGGATCGCTCGCAAGGGCCTCGAACTCGGCTACCTCGATCTCCCCGAGGAATCGACGCATCTCGAGGAGAGCCTCTCCTACCTCATGGTCCAGCAGATGGCGGCGTTCAACAGCCCCGTCTGGTTCAATGTCGGGGTCCGCGAGCCGCCCCAGTGCTCGGCCTGCTTCATCCAGTCGGTCACCGACGACATGGATTCGATCCTCGCCCTCGCGACGAGCGAAGGACGCCTGTTCAAGGGCGGCAGCGGCACCGGATCGAACCTCTCGCAGTTGCGCGGCAGCCACGAGCACCTGAGCGGCGGCGGGATCGCCTCGGGCCCGGTATCGTTCATGCGCGCGTTCGACGCGCTCGCCGGCGTGATCAAGTCCGGCGGAACGACGCGCCGCGCGGCGAAGATGGTGATCCTCAACATGGATCACCCCGACATCGCCGAGTACATCGACTGCAAGGTCAAGGAAGAGGACAAGGCCGCCGCGCTCATCCGCGAAGGGTACAGCGCGAACTTCGATGGCACCGATCCCGATTCCGCGTACGCCTCCATCGCCTACCAGAACGCGAACCACTCCGTCCGCATCCCGGACGCCTTCATGGAGGCGGTAAAGCGGGACGGCGAGTGGAAGACGTACAATCGCACCGACCACGCCATCGCGAGGGCCTACCAGGCCCGCGATCTCTGGCGAAAGCTCGCCGTCGCCGCCTGGCGCTGCGGCGACCCCGGCGTGCAGTTCGACGACGTCACGAACGATTGGCACACCTGCGCCAACTCCGGACGCATCAATGCCTCCAACCCGTGCAGCGAGTACCTGTTCCTCGACGACACGGCGTGCAACCTCGCGTCGATCAACTTGATGAAATTCCTCGATGCTCGAGGAAACTTCGACATCGAGCTGTTCCGCCAGGCCGTTCGCACGATGATCTTCGCGATGGAGATCCTCGTCGACGCGTCGAGCTATCCCACGGCCGCGATCGCCCAGAACTCCCACGACTTCCGGCCCCTCGGTCTTGGGTATGCGAACCTCGGCGCGCTCCTGATGCACTACGGACTCGCCTACGACTCCGACGCCGGCCGCTCGCTCGCGGCTTCGATCTCTGCGGTCCTCTCCGGGGAGGGCTACCACATGAGCGCCGAGATCGCCAAGCGCGTCGGCCCGTTCGCGGGATTCGACAAGAACCGCGCCCCGATGCTCCGCGTCATGAGCAAGCACTCCGCGGCCGCGGACAAGATCCCGGCGAACGATCCGCGCCTCGCTTCGTTCGCCCGGGTCGCCGCCGACCGCTGGCACGACACGGTCAAGGCCGGCGAGCTCTGGGGC
>JABEUK010000081.1 GCA_013044425.1 Thermoplasmata archaeon
CATCGGAACTCCTCCCTCGTCCGTCGGTTCTTCTTGTCCACGCTCCCGCACGAGGGACAGGTGCGGGACGTGTTCCTCGGGTCCACGAGGACCACGGGAACGCCCTTCGCTGCGGCTTTGTACTCTACAAAGGTCCGCAGCTGGCGGAAGCTCCAAGAGAGGTGTCGTCGCCGCTGGGAGCGCCGAACCGTGGTCCGCTCGCGGATGCCCCCGAGGTCTTCGAGGGCTACCGCGCGCTTCGTGCCTTCGGCCCGCGCGACGATACTCTTGGAGATGCAATGGTTGGTCTGGCGAACGAAGTTGGACTCGCGCCGCCCGACGCGCTGGAGGTGCCGCTTGGCACTCGGGGTGCCGGAGGACTGAAGACGCGCTCGGAGGCGAACCGTGCGGGTCCGTACGCGATCCACTCCATCGGCCTTGTAGGGCGTTCCGTCCGAATCCGTGGCGAGGTTGACCACGCCGAGGTCCACTCCGAGCGCCCCAACGGGGTCGTAGGCTGTGGCTTCGGGGGCCTCGACCACGACAGCCAGATAGAATGTCTTGTCCCGGTAGATGAGGTCGGCCTGCCCTCGGCGCGGGCGCTCCACGAGTATCGCCCGCTGGTAGTCCCCGAGACGGATGGGCACGGTCGCTCGTCCGTCGAGGGTCAGGACGGATGCGGCGTCGAGAGACTTGAAGGAGAGTATCCGCTGGTCGTAGGGGACGGCGCCGCGAGGGAGGAAGGTCGGTTTCTTGGTGCGGTCCCGTTTGTACGCCTCGACGACTTTGGCGATAGCTCGCACGGCCATCTGGGAGGAGAGGCCGAACTGCTCGCGGACCTGACGGTAGAGCATCCGCTGGAGGAGTACCTTGCTCGCGCATTTCTCCCGAAACGCAACGTCCGCGATGGTCGAGCAGGCCGCGTTGACCCGCTCCATCGTTTGGAGCAGACGTGTGTTGTCTGTGGGAGTCGGGTCGAGTCGGAGCATCAGGGTCTGGAGCATCGACGGATAGATGCATGGAATCCATATAAGGGTCGCGGATTCCTACCCCCAACGAGTTGGGGGGCTTCCTCCGCGAGGTCATCGTGACTTCCCGCTCAATGGGTGGGGCGTGCGGGTCCTGCGTCGGGGAATCCCTGGCGTAGACCCATGCCCGCGCGCCGGCGCAGGTCCTGCGGGCGGAACAGCAGCGCGAAGGCGTTGAGCGCGTGCTCCTCCGCGCGCCGGCGAGCGAGCGTCTCCAGTTCGGGGCCGTCCGGGGCCTCGCCCTCGAAGACGAAGCACTCCACGATCGGCTTCGCCTCGAGGACCCCGGCGAACAAGAGCCCGAGCGACGCTTCGTGAGCGCAGGTTCGGTCGTACTCGGCCTTCCCGGGCATTCCGAGCGCGATGCACAGATCGACGTGATCCTCTAGGAAGAGCCGGCGGCAGGCGACGGGAAGGTCCTTGATCCCAGGGACGGTGCGGCGCACGATGCGGAATCCCGTGCCGGCTCCCTGCAGGGCGCGCACCGCCGCGGTCGCCATGTCGACGCGCGCGAAGGTCGTGTCCGCGATCCCCACCCGCTTCACGCGTTCGCCTCCTTAGAGCTGCGGGCCCGCTCGAGGATCCGCTCGACGATCTTGCGGGTCGCGAGGTCGTCGTGGGGGAGGAGACCGACCCGAACCACCTTGGCGGGGACTCCCCGTCGGGCGCATTCGCGTTCGACCTCGGCCTCGTTGAACATCTGGTCGTGACCGAGCGCGATCATATCCGGGTGGACCTCGACGACCGTCTGGTAGATGTCGGTCGCCGAGCCGAGGATGGCACGGTCGACCGGCTTCAACGCTTCGACCATCTCTCGGCGGATCATCTCGGAGACGTAGGGTTCGTGCTTGAGCCGACGCGCCGTCTGGTCCCGCGCCACGACGACAACGAGCTCGTCGCCGAGCTTACGCGCTTCGGAGAGGAAGTAGACGTGCCCGGGGTGCAGGAGGTCGAAGACCCCCGTGGCCATCACGCGGACCATTGCTGCCAAGCCCCAGTGATGGTGTTTCCCTCGAGGAAGATCCAGCCGTGGTCGTCCGCGTACCTTCGCGCCGCTACCGGCGAGCGGGCGCCGCCGGAATCCCCCAGCATCTCGCAGACCGTCGCCGATTCCGAAAGCTTGGTCATGCGGAGCAGCGAGACGGCCAATTCCGTATGGCCCTTTCGCTCTCGCAGGAGCCCCGGCGACGCATAGAGCAACGGTACGTGACCGGGCGACACGAACGACTCACGGAACTCCTCCCGGAGCCCCTCGGGCGACCGGTGGGGCGCATTCGTCGCGATCTCGCCGAGGGTGCGGATCGTGAGCGCTCGCTCGTTGTCGCTGACCCCGGTGTAGTTCGCCCGGTGGTTGACGGTGATGCCGAAGGCACTGCGTCGGTCGTAGCGTGGGGCCTCGGCGAGCGAGGCCAAGAGCGGGTAGCGGCTCTGCGCGTTCGCCAGGAGGTCGGAGAAGAACGGAAGATCGAGCTGCCGTCGCAGCTCCTCGGAGATCGCTGTGCAGATCAGGCCGCCGGCGTCCCTCCGGGCCAGGTGGATCAGCTCGGGAGTCGCTCGTTCGGACAGGAAGATGAGATCGGTCTCGCCTTCTCGCTCGGGAGCGTCGTAGACGAGGATCGGCTCACCTCGAGCAAGCGCGGTACCGGCGTTCGCGATCTCCTTCGAGAGAGTGCGGGACTGTGGAAGGCCCATCACAGCGGCGAACGAGGAGTGGTAGGTAATAAAGAATGCTTAGCTAACTGAAAATGGGTTGATGGACCCTTTGGGAAGGGAGGTTCGCAAGTATCGGTCACGCAGGTTGCGATCATTCTCGAACGACCTTCCGAAGAAGGCGTTCTAGGAGGTGATCCATCTGCAGGTTCCCCTACAGATACCTTGTTACGACTTACTCCCCCTTGCTGAACCGAAGTTCGAGCGCCCCGGATGAGGCACCCTCACTCCGACCCAACTCGGATGAGTTGACGGGCGGTGTGTGCAAAGAGCAGGGGCACATTCACCGCGGGATGTTGACCCGCGATTACTACGGAA